>JBEKDV010000001.1:0-86251 GCA_050014175.1 Candidatus Solibacter sp.
GCAGTAGAGTCCGCCGGACAGAACCGGCCAGACGCCAGGTAACAAACAGGAAGGTCGCCTCGGTGATATCGGGATGCCAGTGGGGAAGTTTTCTACGGTAGAACATAACGGGTTGGCAGGCGGACCCAGAGGGTACCCCGCCTGCCCCACGTATAGTGTGTGGACGAGTGGAAAATCGCGGAAAAATGTAGAAACTCCGGGGGCCGATTAACAATCGGCCGCAGCTTACCAAGCTGCCCCACAAGCGAGTCGCGTCCCAGCGGGGGAGTGAATCCACTTACAATATCGTTTCCACCATGCTGAAACCCGTCGTTACTTTCGGTGAAATCATGCTCCGCCTGGCGCCGCCGGGGATGGAGCGCTTTTTGCAGAGCCCGCAATTTGTGGCGACGTTCGGAGGCGGCGAAGCGAACGTCGCCGTGGCGGTGGCGCAACTCGGTTTGCCGGCGGCGTATGTCACGGTGCTGCCCGAGGCCCACCCGATCGCCGATGCCGCGGTCGGCGAACTGCGGCGCTTCGGCGTGGACACCTCGCACATCGTGCGCGGCAAAGGGCGGATGGGTATTTACTACCTGGAAGCGGGCGCCAATCAGCGCGCCTCCAAGGTGGTCTACGACCGCGCCAACAGCGCGATCGCACTGGCCAAACCGGGCGATATCGATTGGGACAGGGTGTTTGAGAACGCGGGCTGGTTCCACATCACGGGGATCACGCCGGCCATCAGCGCGTCGGCGGCGGAACTGTCGCTGGAATCGATGAAGAAGGCGCGCCAGAAGGGGCTGACGGTTTCGTGCGACCTCAACTATCGCAAGAACCTGTGGAAGTACGGTAAGACGGCGACGGAGGTGATGAGGGAGCTCACGAAGTATGTGGATATCGCCATCGCCAACGAAGAGGACGTGCAGATGGCGCTGGGCATCGAGGCGGGCGTGGACGTGCACTCGGGGGAACTGGATCGCGGGCAATACGAGAAGCTGACCGCGCGGGTGCTGGAGGCGTACCCGGAGATGAAGGCGATCGCCATCACGCTGCGGGAATCGAAAAGCGCGTCGCATAACGGGTGGGCGGCGTGCATGAACGATGGCACGAGTTTTCTGGTGAGCCGGCACTATGAGATCACGCACATCGTGGATCGGGTGGGCGGTGGCGACAGCTTCGCGGGGGGGTTGATCTACGGCTTGCTGTCGCTGGGGACGCACCAGGAGGCGCTGGAGTTCGCGGTGGCGGCAAGTTGTCTGAAGCACTCCTTCATGGGCGATTTCTATCGCGCCACGGTGGCCGAAGTGAAGGCGCTGCTGAAGGGCGACGGCTCGGGAAGGGTGCAACGGTAGCGGGGCGCCGCCGATGGCGGCGGGTGTGCCGGTATACTTCATTTGGAGGCGTGAGAAATGATCGAATCAAGCTCGCCGGCGGCACTTAGCTACGAACCGCGCGCAGCCTTTGCGCAGTACGCCGACCCTGCCGCCGCCGATTGCCAGGGCAAACGCATCGGCATCCTGGTGGTCACGTACAACGCCATTTCCACGCTGATTCCGGTACTCAAGCGCATTCCGCCCAGCGTGTGGGGGAACGTCGAGGAGGTGGTGGTGTTCGACGATGCCAGCCAGGATGGCACGTTCGAGCTGGCGATGGGCGTCAAGGCGGTTTGCGACGTTCCCAAGCTCCAGGTTTTGAAGCACCCGAAGAATCTGGGCTATGGAGGCAATCAGAAGGCCGGCTACGGCTATTTCATCGAGAAGGGCTTCGACATTGTGGTGCTGCTGCACGGCGACGGGCAGTACGCACCGGAGATTCTGGCGCAGATCTACCGTCCGCTGGTATCGGGCGAAGCGGACGCCGTGTTCGGCTCGCGCATGATGCGCACCTACGGAGGACCGCTGAAAGGAGGGATGCCGTTGTATAAGTATGCCGGCAACCGCATCCTCACCATCCTGGAGAATCGCGCGCTGGGGCTGAACCTCACGGAATTTCACAGCGGATATCGCGCCTATAACCTGCACGCTCTGGCGCAGATCGATTTCTCAAGGATGACCAACGATTTTCACTTCGATACCGAGATCATCGTCAAGCTGCAGCATCAGGCCATGAAAATCCGGGAGGTTCCGATCCCGACTTACTACGGGACGGAACTGTGCAACGTGGACGGGCTGAAGTATGCGCGGGACGTGATGCGCTCGGTGTGGCGCTACCGCCAGACGTGCCGCAGCGTGATGCGGGCGCCGGAATTCGCCGAGTACTTCGTGCACTACCCGATCAAGCACTCCAAGCACTCCAGCCACTACTATGCGCGCCAACTGGTGGGGCAGGATCGGGATGTGCTGGATGTGGGGTGCGGCGAAGGGTTCTTCGCGGCGGAGTTGAAAAAGGACGGCAATCGCGTGGTGGGGGTGGATGCGCTGCCCGCCGCCGGAGAGCACACGGCGCTGGAGCGCTACATCCCGGCGGATTTGAATGCGGCGCAGCCGGAACTGGCGCGGCAGGCCGGAGAGCATAGGTTCGACCGGGTCCTGCTGCTGGATGTACTGGAGCACCTGGTGCAACCGGAACGCGTGCTGGCCGAGGTCCGCCCCGCGTTGAAGGAAGGTGGGCGGCTGGTGGTGTCGTTGCCCAATGTGGCCAACATTACAGTCCGGCTGGCGCTGTTGTTCGGACGCTTCCCGTATACCGATCGGGGCATTCTGGACAGCACGCACCTGCATTTCTACACGCGCAAGACGTCGCGAAAGTTCCTGGAGGAAAACGGTTGGGAGATCGTGGCGGCCAAGACGACGGTCATGCCGCTGGAACTGGTGCTGGGCCTGGATCCCGCCAATCCGCCGATGCGCGCCATCACGGCGCTGCTGGCTGTGGCTACCGCGCTGTTGCCCGGGCTGCTAGGGTATCAGTTCGTCTATCTGGCGAGGCCGCGCGGGTGACCCTTCGGCTGGCGGCGCCCGCCATACTGGTGGCCAGCCTGCTGTTGTTGCCGTTCCTGAATAAGCCGTTCACTATCGACGATCCGCTGTTCTTGCGCGAAGCCAGACACGCGCTGGCGGACCCGCTGCATCCCGCCGATTTCGAGCAGGTGTGGAACGCGGGAGATCGCCTGAAGCTCTCGCAGTACCTAGTGGGCGGAACCCTGCCGGCATACGTGCTGGCGCCGGTGGCGGCGCTCGGCGGGCGCGAATGGATGGCGCATCTTTACCAGTTTTTGCTGCTGTGCGGATTTCTGTTGGCCAGCGTGTCGGTGGCGCGGCGGTGGGGTTGCGACCGGCGGCAGGCGAATACGGTTGGCCTGGTGATCGCGTCGAACCCGGTCACGCTGGCGATGGCGGCCACGTGCACGCCGGACGTGATGGCCATGATGTTCGGCATGGCGGGCGTGGACCGCCTGCTGCTCTTCGGCGAGGGGCGGCGCTGGGGCGCGGGGCTGGCTGGAGGATTGCTGCTGGCGGCCGCGGTGCTCTGCCGCGCCACGACGGCGCCGCTGGTGTTGGTGGCGGCGCTTGTGCTGCTGCCGGCGACGTGGAAACGCGCGGCGGAGCGCCTGTGGCCGCTGGGCGTGGCGGTGGTGGTGGTGGCGGCGCTCCTCAGTCTGAATCGCGGACCGGCGGGCGAGGCTACGCTGGGCGGCGCGATGCAGACGCTGACTTCGATGCGCAACGTGCCGCGCAATCTGGTGGCGTTTCTCTGCTTCCAGGCGCTCACGGGACCGCTGCTGTTGTACGCCCTGCTCTCGCGCGGGCGAAAGTTTGCCGGCGTGGTGGCCGCGGTGGTGGCGCTGGGAGTGGCGTTGTCCAAGGTTGCCGGATCGGCCAACCTGGTGCTGTACGCGGTGCCGGCGGCATTGGGCATTTGCTTCCTGCTGGCATGCGCGGGCGTGGTGGGGGATTGGCGGAGTGGGGCAGCGAAACCAAATAGGGAGGGCGTGGATTCGACGCGGAGGCGCGGAGACGCGGAGGAAGACGCGGAGAAAAGCAAACGCGAAAAGAATCGGGAGGGAAGAAGCTGGATTCGTGTTGTCCTTGGGGCGGGCGCGGAGGGAGCGGGGATCGCGGAGGAAAATCCCGGGGGCGTTCCGAAGCAAGTGTGCAGACCGCTCCCTAACGGTCGCGGCTCTGACGGGAGCGCGTTGCCGCTGGTGGTGTGGCTGGGTTCGGGGCTGGTCGCGCTGCCTTACGTGTACATGGGCGCCAAGTATCTGCTGCCGGGTGTGCCGGCGGCCGCGCTGCTGATCGTGCTGCACGCGGCGCGCGTGCGCCAGGGGAGATATCCGCTGACGGTGGCGCTCGTGGTAGCCCTGGGGTGGATTTCAGGCGCGCTCATCGTGGTAGGCGACAGCACGCTCGCCTCGTCGCAGCGCGAGGCCGTGGAGCGGCTGATTGCGCCGCGCATTCACCGCGGCTTGACGGTATGGGCGGGCGGGCAGTGGGCCTTTCTGGGGTACGGCGAGGACGCGGGCGCCAAAGCTTTGGGGAATACGCCGCCGCTGCCCAGCCCCGGCGACACCATCGTGGTGAGCCGCCTGGATTACTACGGAATGCTGGACCGTCTGCCCATCCGCCGCGAACTGCTGCACACGCGGACGGACGAGCGCTGCGGCGTGTTCGTGCTCAATCGCCGGTTGAAGGCCGGTTTTTTCTCCAACCGCTTCGGGTACCTGCCGTTCGCCCTCGGGTGCGGGGAAGTCAATGCCTACGATGTTTACCGCGTCCTGCCTTGACATGCTAATTAATTAGTACTATAAATCCGTTATGCGGCGTCGCGTGTGTACGATCACGGTCTGCCTGGCTGCCGGTCTGGTGGCGCAGGAGGCGGTTGCGCCGAGCATCCCGCAACTCACCAAGGACGGCGATGCGTTCTACCTGAAGGGCAATTATGAGGCCGCCCGGGTGGCCTTCACGAGCGCCTGGGAACTGGCCCAGCAGACACCCAAGGACAACCTGGTGCGCTACGACATTCTGAGGCGGCTGACCAGCGTACGCGCCGCCGCCGGAGAATTCGCCGATGCCGATAACTGGCTGCAGCAGGCCATCACCTGGCGCGAGAACACGCTGGGGTGGAAGGACCACAAGATTGCCGACGACCTGCTGATCTCGGTGGGCCTGTGCCGGGGGATGAAGGATTACGACCGGGCGTTGGCGATTTTGCGGCGCGTACAGAGCCTGCACGCGGAGGCGTACACGTTCGACAGCACCATGGTGGCGGACGATTTCAGCCGCATGGGGGACGTCTATGCCGAGCAGAAGAACACCGATAGCGCCATCCAAGCGATCGACGCGGCGGTGGCCATCCGCAACAAACTGGGCGGCCCGCTCGACCCCGCCCTGATTCCGGACCTCGACCGCCTGGGTGAATATCACACCACGATGCGCGCCTACGATCTGGCGGAGGGAGCTTTCCGGCACGCGCTGGTGATCCGCGAGACGCTCTATGGGAAGACGCACGCCGACCTGATATCGACGGTGGACGGCCTGGCCTACGCGCTCTTCGGGCAGAAGAAGTATGACGAAGCGGACCCGATTTACCAGCGTCTGATCGGGCTGTGGGAGTCCAGCGTGGGCAAGGACCACGTGATGGTGGCGGTGGCGCTGGACAAGGTTGCGGCATTCTACTCGGCGCAGAAGAAGGACGCGGAAGTACGCGACGCGCTGGAGCGATCGGCGGCGATTCGGGCGCGTTTCCTGGCGATGGGAATTTCGCAGCAGGCCACACAGGCGTTCATCGAAGGGCACATCGATCAGGCAAAGGCATTCTACCGGCGGGGGTTGGCGGCGCTCGACCCGCCGAACGCGACAAACTCCGATCTGCGCGGGCAGTTGGAGGATATGCTCAAGGCGCTGGACGCCGCGCCGGCGAAATCCGGGACGGCGCCGAAGAAGGTGCCCATTCCGCCGAAGAAGAAAGACCAGCTCTGATATCCTCCGGCACAGGAGACTCAGCATGAGCGTTTCGCGTTTGGTTTTGGCCGCGCTGGTGTTCGCAGGCGCGGCGCGGGCGCCACTGGGAACCGGCCAACCGCGCTACGGCGCGGTCAGGGACGGTGTATGGAGTCGGGCCATATCGGCTTCCCACTCCTGGCGCAGTTCTTCGCGGCGCTTGAGGACGTAGGTTTTGGCGTCATCGAAGTTCTTGAATACACGGTGGCCTTTGATCACGTTGCACGCGCGGCAGGCGGCGACCAGGTTGTCCGGCTTCTTCCCGCCCTTGCGGGCCCTGGGAAGAATAAAGTCCACCGTCATGACCAGGGAATTCTCGAAATTGGCCATACCGTCCAGCCCGCAATACTGGCAGCGGTAGAGGTCTCGTTCGAGAATCCGATGGCCTTCTTTGGAGTTTAGCGGCTTGGCCAGAGGCATCAGCCCCAGGCGTCCCAGCACTGCTCTCATATGGGCACCCCCAAAAAGAGAATTCGCTTTCCGGGCTGATTATGCTCCCGGCGGGGGCGGATTGGAAGGGGGAAATTCGGCAGCCGGACTAGCGGCCGGCGATATCGATGCCGAGTTTTTTGAGCTCTTCGGAGTAGTAGCGGCGGAGCAGAATGTCCCACTCCTCGCTGCCTTCGGGGATATCGCGCTTCTGGGTGCGGATTTTGGCGCGGGCGGCGCGATCCACCTTGTCCTCGGCCATGAGGACTTCCGTCATGTGGCGCACAATCTCGAGGCGGACCGCGTTAGAGTCCTTATTGCGCAGGCGCAGTTCCCGGCTTCTGCGGAGCATCTCTATGATTTTGTGGGAGATGTCGCTGACTTTGTCGCGCGAGAGCTTCATGGCGTCGCCGGTGTCCCGGCCCGATGCCTTGACCACTTTGCGCTGCGAGATCAGGGTGTTTTTGATGCGGCGGAACATCTCCTGGTAGCTAACGTTTTCGCGGCGCATGTACTCGCTGTACTGGCTGAGGAGATCGCGCACCTCGTCGTTGAGGCGGTCTTCGACGGCCAGTTCCTCGGAGATGACTTCGGCGATTTTTTCGGCCACGAGGTCGGGGTTCGACGTCTCGATGGTGCCGGGTGTCAGACTCTTCACGAGTTGTTTGGAGATGTATGAAACGAATTCTCTGGCGAGCAGCATGCTGTGTGCGCGAACCCGTAGTTTATCACGTATGGGGTACGATATCAGCGTATGCCGGTGGAAGAGGTTGGGGTGAGGGCGGGAATGAGAATGGGGCGGGGGGCGCACACTGGAGGCCGATGGCGGCAAGGACGTATGATTGGAGAGAGGCTCGCTATGACCGTACGTGAGAATGTCCACCAGCTCATTGATGCGCTGCCGGAAGAGCGTCTCGCCGATGTGCGCGACTATATCGCCGATCTGCGGGACGAGGACACGACGCCCAGTCCCGGGACCGCGGCCGCGATCGAGGAAGGCCTCGACGATATCCGCAACGGCCGCACGATCTCGCTGGCCGATTACCGGCGCACACGCGGCCTGTGAGATACGAAGTCCGCTTGTCCGCTCGCGCGGCGAAGGATCTCGACCGTCTGAATCGCGAGACGCAGCAGCGCATGATCAAGCGTTTGGAGCGGCTCGGCGAAGTGCCCCGAGACCCGCGGCTTTCCAGCTTGCTCACCAGTCAGGGCGGTCTGCGCAGATCGCGCGTCGTGACCATCGAGCGGCGAGGGCAGGTCTACCGCCGGATCTGACGGCGAACAGGTGCGCCGGCCTCAGTCGTAGACGAAGTGCAGGACCTTCTTGAGGTCTTCCCAGGCCTCGCGCTTGGCGTCCTGGTTGTAAGGACGCAGCAGGTACGAGGGGTGGTAGGTGACCATTACGGGGATGTCCTGCCACTTGAACCATTTGCCGCGCATTTTGGTGACACCCTCTTTGTGGCCGGTGAGGGCGCGGGCGGCGGTGCCGCCGAGGGCGCAGATGACCTTGGGGCGGATCACCGAGAGCTGGCGGTGCAGGAACTGGCCGCAGATCTCCATTTCGTCGGGTTCCGGGGTGCGATTCTCCGGCGGGCGGCACTTCACCACGTTGGCGATGTAAATGTCCTTGCGGAGCAGTTCGATGCCTTCCTTCTTCGCCGTATTTTCGATCATCTGGGTGAGCAATTGTCCGGCGCGGCCGACGAAGGGGATGCCTTGGGCGTCCTCATCGGCGCCGGGGCCTTCGCCGACGAAGACCAACGGGGATTGCGGGTTGCCGACGCCGAAGACGATCTTATTGCGGGCCTGGGAGAGGCGGCAGCGGCGGCAATCGCCCATGTCCTCGACGATTTTGAGGAGCGTATCGCCGGTGGGGGCGAGCGGTGGGAGATCCATGGGGATAGGCTTGGGTGGTGCTGCGAGATTGGCAGGCGGAAGCGCCTGCCCCACCTGGCGGCGGAGGGTATCGTTGGTGGGAGCGAGCGGGGGGAGATCCATGGGGATAGGGACTGGGACGGCAGCAAGATTGGCAGGCGGAAGCGCCTGCCCCACCATAGCCACCTGGCGGCGGTAGAGGGTCTTGATGCCCAGATCCTGGTAGAACTCGAGGTATTGGCGCAGGATTTCAGCGTCCATGGGCGGCATGCAGGGCGAGGCGCAGGTTCAGGACCTCGTCGAAAATGCGGTCGGCGATGGCGCGCTTGGAGGCGCGGGGCAAGGCAATGGTCTCGCCGGTGCGCAGGACGAGCACGACTTCGTTTTCGTCGCTTTCGAAGCCCAGATCGCTCCCGCCGACGAGGTTGCCGACCACCATATCGCAGTTCTTGGATTCGAGCTTGCGGCGCGCCTCCTGGTGTAGATTCTGGGTTTCGGCAGCGAAGCCGACCAGCAGGAAATCGCCTTTTTTGCGGCCAAGTTCCGCCAGGATATCCACTGTGGGGTCGAGTTCCAGCGAGATGCGCGCGGCGGTTTTCTTGACTTTGTGGTCCGGGACCTTGCCGAGGTGAAAATCGGCCACCGCGGCAGCCTTGATGACGATACCGGCGGCGGGGAGATGCTGCATCACCTGGTCGCGCATTTCGGCCGCGGTGCGCACGCCGACCACTTCGACGCCGCGCGGCGGCGGCAGATGGACGGGGCCGGAGATGAGAATGACGCGAGCGCCGCGAGCGGCGGCGGCTTCGGCGAGCGCATAGCCCATCTTGCCGCTGGAACGGTTGGAGATGTAGCGCACGGGGTCGAGCGGTTCCTGGGTGGGGCCGGCGGTGATCAGCACGGTCTCACCCTGCAGATCGCGGCGCGGATGGGCGGCGCGCTCGATGGCGGCGGCGATGATTTCGGGGTCGGCCAGGCGTCCGGGACCGGTCATCCCGCAGGCGAGGTATCCGCTGCCGGGTTCGACGATGGTGTGGCCGCGCTTGACGAGGGCCGCGAGGTTCGCCTGGGTGGCGGGGTGCTGCCACATGTTGACGTTCATGGCGGGGGCGATGAGCACCGGACCGGTGAAGGCGAGGTAGAGGGTGGTGAGAAAATCGTCCGCCAGTCCGTGGGCCAGTTTGGCCATGAGGTCTGCCGTGGCCGGCGCGACGACCAGCAGTTCGTGCTCTTGCGCCACGGCGATGTGTTCGATGGCGCTTTCGATGGCGAAGAGGTTGGTGAGGACTTTGCGGCCGGTCAGGGCGGCGAAAGTAAGCGGGCGGACGAACTCCTCCGCCGCCAGAGTCATGACGACCTGAACCTGGTGGCCCTGCTGCATGAGCAGACGCGCCAACTCCGCGGATTTGTAAGCTGCGATGCCGCCGCCGACCGCGAGGAGGACCTTCATACGGGCTTAGAGGATGGTTTCGGGCATCGGCTCGTGGTGGCTGTTGGCCAGGGGACCGGTGAGATTGTACTTCACCAGGCCGCGGCGTACTTCCTCCATGGCGATGATAGTGGGCTTCTTCGACGACGTAGGCAGCACGGGACGCGCGCCACCCTGCAACTGGCGCGCGCGTTTGGCGGCGACGATGATGAAGCGGTAGGTGCTCTGCTCCGGATCGTCGGGCAGGGTACAGTGGGCGTTGTTGCGTGGGGGTTTGGTTTCAGCCATACGTCAGTTCCTCAAACTTGAAATGTGTCCAAAATGGGCCGGATCTGGTCTTCGATTCTGATTCGCCGGACGCGCTCGGCGCGAACAATGGCGCTTAGCGTGGCTCCGGCCTCCACCAGTTCCCGGTTGATCAAAACATAATCGTAATCTTCGTACCTGCGGATCTCTTCGGCCGCGTCCTTGAGCCGGCGCGCGATCACGTCATCGCGATCTTCGCTTCGCGCGCGGAGTCTTTGCTCCAAAACCAGGCGCGAAGGGGCCAGGATAAATACAGTGACAGCTTCCGGGATCTTCGCCTTCAATTGTCTCGCACCTTGGACATCGATGTCGAGTACCAGGTCTTTGTGGCGCGCCCGGGCGTCTTCGAGGATACCGCGATGGGTCCCGTAATAGTTGCCAAATACTTGAGCCCATTCGAGAAACTCGTCGCGGGCGAGCATGGCCTCGAATTCCGGGCGGGAGACGAAGTGATAGCTTTCGCCATCCACCTCCTGCCCGCGCGGCGGGCGGCTGGTGTAAGAGACGCTGAACATCAGGTCCGGAACGGTAGCCAGGAGGTGCGCGACCAGGGTGGATTTACCGGATCCGGAGGGGGCGGAGACGATGAAAACGGTGGTCATGGGTAAGGTCATGATGGTCGGAGCATGATTCTTGACGCGGAGGCGCGGAGACGCGGAGAAAGACGCAGAGAAGACACTGAGAAATCGAACTCGGGCGTATTCGCACCCGCCCGGCACAGAAGATTCGGTCGCGGAGGAGGCGGAGACGTGTGCAGGGATCGCGAAGGGCGCCGCAACTCCGCTTTCTCCGCGATCGAAACAGCATGCGCTGTGTCATCTCGAAGCCTCACTCTCATTTGTGCCCTCCGCGACTTCCTCCGCGGCTCTGCGCCTCCGCGTCAAGACGAAGTCCTCGACTACGCTTATTCAAGATTCAAGCTCTGCTCTCTGATCTTATCGATCTCGCTTTTGGCGCTCAGGGCCAGCTCGGTGATGGTGAGGCCCAGGTCGCCCAAGCCGCCTGTCTTCGAGAGTACCGTATTCGACTCGCGATTCATCTCTTGTAGGAGGAAATCCAGGCGTTTGCCGATTTCGCCGTCGCCCTGCAACATGGCTTCCAGTTGGGCGGCGTGGGTGCGCAAGCGCATCAACTCTTCGGCGATATCGCTGCGATCGGCCAGGATGGCGGCTTCCTGGGCGAGGCGCTGGGGCTCGATACCGGCGCCGCGGAGCAAATCGGCCAGCTTTTCGCGCAGGCGCTTTTGGAAAGCGCCGACGGCGCCGGAGCGGATCTCTTCCATGCGCGACACCAGGCCGCAGATGGTGCGGCAGCGTTCGCTCATTTCCCGGGCGGTGGCGGCGCCTTCGCGCTCGCGTCCGCGGTTGAGGATAGCGACGGCCTCGGCGACGGCTTCCAGAAGCGCTGTGCTGACGGCTTCGCCGAGTTCCTCCTCATCGCCGGTGGAGAGCATGCCGGGGATGCGCAGGGCGCTGTTCAAATCGGGCTGCGCCTCGATGGCGTAAAGCTGCGACGCCTCGCGGAAGGCGGCCATGTAGGCGTGGAACATGGCGCGGTTCAAGGGGGCGGCATCGCCCACCACGGTCCGCGCGAGCGCCACGTGGATCTGCACATGGCCGCGGGCTACGCCGCATTTGATGACGGCGCGGACCTCGTTTTCCAGCGCATCGAATTCGTTGGGCAGATGGAAGTGGAGGTCCAGTCCGCGATGGTTCACGCTTTTCAGGCTGAGGACGAGGTCGCCTTGCGGGATCTCTTTCCGGACGCGGGCAAAGCCCGTCATGCTGCGTACGCTCACAGGTCTACCACCGATCCGGCAGCCTCGAATTGGAGTTCGTGGAGCCGCTGATAAATTCCGCCTTGGGAGATGAGTTCTTCGTGCGTTCCGGTTTCGCGGATCTGGCCCTTTTCGAGCACCACGATTTTGTCGGCGCGGCGAATGGTGGAAAGCCGGTGCGCGATGACGATTACGGTGCGGTGCTCCATCAGGTTGGCCAGCGCCTTTTGTACCAGCATTTCACTCTCGGTGTCCAGGTGGCTGGTGGCTTCGTCCAGAATCAGGATGGGCGCGTTCTTGAGCAGGGCGCGGGCGATGGAGAGGCGCTGACGTTGTCCGCCGGAGAGTTTGACGCCGCGGTCGCCGATGACGGTTTCGTAGCCCTCGGGAAGGCCCACGATGAAATCGTGGGCGAGGGCGGTCTCGGCGGCGGCGCGAATGGCTTCGGGCGCCACGCCGTGACGGCCGTAGGCGATATTGTTGGCCACGGTATCGTTGAAAAGAAACGTGTCCTGCGCCACCAGGCCGATCTGGCCGCGGAGGCTGGCCAGGCTGAAGGAGCGCACGTCGCAGCCGTCGATGCGGACGCTGCCCTCGGTGGGGTCGTAGAAGCGCGGCACCAGGTTGGCGATGGTGGTCTTGCCGCCGCCGCTCGCTCCCACCAGGGCGACCACCTCGCCGGCTTTGACTTCCAGGTTCAGGCCCTGGAAGCGGAAGCCTTCAGGCGATCCGGGATAGTGGAAGCCGGTGTTCTCGAAGACAATGTGGCTCTGGAAACCGGTGAGTTGCGGGGCGCCGGGCGTATCCACCACCGTCTCCTGAAAGTCGAGATATTCGAAAATTTTCTGCGACGCGCCGAGCGCCTGCTGGAAGATGTTATAGATGCCGACCAGGCGTTTCAGCGGCTCCAGCAGCATGAGCAGCGCGGTGAGGAAACTGGTGAACGTGCCGGCGGTGAAGCCGCCGCCCTTGATCTGCAAGCGCGCGTAGTGCAGCAGTCCGACGATGGCCAGCGCGGCGCAGAAATCGATCAGCGGCGAGGAAAGGCCCTGTTGCAGCACGTAGCGGACGTTGGTCTTGAACAGGCGGCGGGACGCCTGGTGGAAGCGGCTGGATTCATAGTTTTCGGCGGTGAAGGCCTTGACCACCATGTGCCCGCTGAGGGTTTCCTGAAGAATCTGATTGATTTCGGCCTGGCGCTCCTGCGTGCTGCGGCTGGTGCGGCGGATGCGGCGGCCCATGCGCATGGTGGGCAGCATGACGGCGGGCACGACGAAGAGACAGATCGCCGCCAGCCACGGGTCGTTGCTGAAGAGGACGTATAAGAGAAAGACGGCGGAAAAGAACTGGCGCAGCAGGTCGGCCAGGATCTGCGATGTGGCCACCTGTACCTTGTCGACGTCGTTCATGATGGACGACATCAACTGGCCGGTGGAGTGGGCCTCGAAGAACTCGGCGCCCTGTTTGAGCACTTTATCGAAGACGGCGTTGCGCAGCCGGGTGACGCTGGCGAATCCGGCGTAACTGACCAGATAGTTGCCCAGGTAATCGCAAATCCCCTTGATGAAGAAGGCAAGCAGGAGGGCCGTGGCAATCATGGTCCATGGGCTGCCGCGGAACGGAATGAAGCTATCGAGATAAAACTGCCGGCCGAAGAAGGGATGGGGCAGGAGAGGGATTCGTCCCTCGGGCGCGTTGGGGACGAGGACGCGATCGAAGACCGGTTGAATCAAGAGGGGGACCGCACTCTGCGCGGCGCCGGCGAGAGCCATCAGGACGACGGAAATGAGGATCTGCGGCCAGTATTTGCGGCCATACGACGTGAGGCGCAGCAGTTGATTCATGCCGGCACCCGCAGGCGCTGGAGCGCGCCGAGCACTTGGGGGACGGTGACATCCCCGACACCAGCGGAGCCGCCGCCAGGTGACGCGACCGCCTCCCCCTTGGTGCGCCACGGTCCCCAGATGGCGGGATCGCTAGGGCCGAAGATGACGATAGAGGGCAAGCCGAAGGCGGCGGCCATGTGAGCGGGACCGGAATCGTTGCCGACGAAGAGCGAAGCGGTGGCGAGCAGGGATTTGACGCCGGAGAGCGAGGTCCGGATGGTGGGGTAGCGGCGGAAGGGGGTGAGGTCGTCGCCGGGACCGCCGATGAAGATGGGGGAGGGACCGGATTGGGCCAGACGATCGGCGACGGCGAGGAAGTTGGCGGGGCTCCAGGTCTTTCCGGGCGTGGCGGCGACGGGGTGGATGATGGCGGTTCCGGGCTCGAGGGCGGGAGGTGCGGGACTTGGGGGGAACAGTTTGGCGCGGGGGATTTCCGAAATGGGGGCGCCCAGGAAGAAGATGGCGCTGGCCAGATGTTCGGCGGTGTGGACTATGCGATCCACGTGCAGTATTTCCTGGGCGCGCGGGATGGGCACGTTGTAGACGAACTGCTGGCGGTAGTGGCCGAAGCCGGCGCGGAAGCGGGCGCCGGAGAGTCCGGTCATCCAGGCGCTGCGCGCGCCGCCGTGGAAGTTGAGGCAGAGTTGCGGGCGGAAGCGGCGCAGGGCGGCCAGCTCGGGAGGGTGGATTTCGTCGAGATCGGGGTTGCCTTCGAAGATTTCACGGAAGCGATTCTCGACGAAGACGGCGAGGCGGAGGTCGGGGCGGAAGCGTTTGAGAATGTCGAGCGCGGGTGTGGTGAGGACGCAATCGCCCAGGCTCCGGAGGCGGAGGATGGCGATCCGGCTGCTCCGCGGCGAACATTCAAGCACGCTGTCCACGGCCTATTCTTCGATTTTCGCCTCGTCGACCAGCATCACCGGGATGTCGTCGCGAATCGGGTAGACGCGATGGCACTGGACGCACTTCAAGCCGCTCTGGTCGGGCTTGAGTTCGACCGTGGCCTTACAGAGGGGACACACGAGAATTTCGAGCAAGTCTTTGCTGATAGCCATAGCGAGTCTTCAGTTTAGCAAGGGATGCGGTTCACCGGAGAGATGCGAATTCACCGCCGAGGAGCAGAGGGCGCAGAGGAAGCGCAGAGAACACATTGGCGTGTTAAGGAATGTTCTTCGGCGCGGAGACACGGAGGCACCGAGAAAAGCGCGGAGAACGCATCGGGGGAGGGGGGAGCGGCTTCGGGTGGCGTTAGTGGCAGTCAAACTCAAAGACGAGCGCGGCAGCGGAGAGGAGTGCGGCAGAGAGGTGGCGCGCGGGAGCGAATCGGGTCGGTCTCGGCTTCGGAACGGTGCTCAAACGATTGGTATTGCGGGGCGCGTGTGGACCCTGTCGCGTGTGGACCCCAGCGGAGTTTGCCGGTTCCGTGTAAAGTATCAGTGGCCGCCGAACCGCGACCCGATCAGTCCTGGTGAAACACGGGAAACTCGACCTGTGGGCGTATTTTCGCTCTCAAGGAAATCGCTATTAAGGAGCGATTTATGACTCGATATGCCGCCCGTCCCGATCAAGTCCGTGGCCTCAGCCTTGAACCTCGGCAATTGCAGAACCGTGATTTCGGCTCCATCTTCCATCGTTTAAAGTGTACCGCAATGCGGTACAGAGCTTGTGCCGCGTACTGTTTAATTCCGTTTTGGTCTACTGCTGAATGGTGGTCAAGACGCCCGTTTGTGTCTGAGCTCCCCCGATCTTAGCCAGCACGGCGGAATCCCCGTCCGGGACGTTCGGGACCGTCACATTGATCTGGTAAAGGCCCGCCCCGACCAGACCCGCGTAGGTCACGGACGCCACTTGTCCGCCGATGGCGACCTGAACGGAATTGGCCAGAACGGCGGGTGTGGCGACCGGTTGAGCGGACGGAGTTGGCGGGTTGGTCGGGCCGAAGCCGGTCCCGTAGATCTGGATGGTCTCGCCCGGTTTAGCGGGTGTGCTGGTCAGGCCGGCGACCAGGCCAGGCTTGCCGACGAGGGTGTAATCCGCGTGGAGCGCGGCCACGTAGCTGCCACCCATGGTGAAGAACGCAGTCGCGAATGGCGCTTTCTGCGCCGTGAAGCTGTTACTCTTGCCCTGCGCCGTTGTCACCTGGACCTGGACCGCTCCACTGGCGGCATCGTCCGGAGCCAGCACGTTGATTTGCCCGGGACTGATGTACTCTACGTAAGCGGCCAGGCCGTTAATGGTGACCGACACGCCGTCCAAATAAGTGGGGAGCAGACCGTTCACGAAATCGCTGGATTGCCACGCACGAGTGGTCTGGGAAAGGTCGGTACCAAAGATAGAGACCCAGGTGGCGGAGGCAAAACCTCCCTGAAAGCTGGCGCTGTTCGACACGGCGGTGATGCTGGGCGCAACCGCTAGCGCGGAAACCGGCGCCGCCATAATGCCGATGGCGTCGAAGCCGTTGGCAGTGGTCACGCCGATCTGGGCGAAACCCACGAAACTCGCGGGCAGGAGTGCGGCTATGCTGGTGTCGCTCCAACTGGAGATCTGCAGCACGGTGGACTGCGGATTGGATGCGGTTACGCGGCAGGTTCCGCACTGCTGCGCCCCGAATCCCGCGCCCGTGATGGCGATCGTCGTACCCGTCTGCACCACTCTTCCGGTCCCGGAGAGCAGAGGCCCGACAGAATACACCGATGGGGAGAGCTTGCAGCGCACCATGGAGTAGATTCCCGCCGGCTGCGTGTACGGCCCGCAGGCAGACGATCCAAGCCCGAAGGCGCCGGTGCCGGAAACCATGTCGGCGTAGTAAAGATTTCCCGCCGCGCCAACTGTAAGGCCAACGCTCCCCCAGGAGACATTCGAGGGGCTGACGTATTGATCGCTCGAATTCACATCGGCAACGACCATTCCGCCGTACTTCGACAGATATTGGTCCTGCGCGGGCGCGGTTCCCACGGTCTGCCACGCCGTGCCGTCCGCCAGGAAGGAGGAAACGATCTGATAGGTTTGGTGTGAGGGACTATCAATGTTGGCGATTCCGGGCGCGGTGCAGCCGAGTAAGATTCCGGCGAGGCCTCCGGCTGTGCTGCCGGAGACGTGGCAATAGTCGACGGTTCGGGTTCGTCCCGGACGGGCAAAGTCAAGCGATGCGCTCGTCAGTCCCACGACGCCATCGCTAGCCCCCGACAAATTTCCCAGGGGACCGGCATTGCCAATGACGGCGAGCGCGTCGGTGCCGCGAAGATCGTCTGCGAACTGGTTCCAGGTCGCCAGGTCCCAGATGAACTGACTTCCGCGTTTCATCTCGTTGGTCTGGGTTCCGGCGGCGAAGAGAGCGGCGGCAAGCGGCGAATCGGCCTGGAATGAACCGAAGTGAGGGGTGGCGATGAAGACCGCCTTGCGTATTTTCGGCACCGACGGAGGACTGAACGCCCCGGATGCCTCTTGCTTCCCTGACAGATAGGAGCGGACGATCAGGCCGCCCATGCTGTGCACAATCACGTCAAACTGAGGAACCGGCGTCCCATTGCTGTATTGGATGGAGTTCAGAAAGGTGCCGAGATCGGTGCCAAGCTGCTCGATGGAGCAGTTCGGACATTCGGTGCAGTTCTCGAAGAAATACACGACGGGCGCGAGGTTCGGCGAGCCGGTGAGATAGCTGGCGAGATTGCCGAACGTTCCGGTGGAATCGGTGGCGATCGGGCAGGAACTGGTCGCGGAAGCCCCCTGCCAGCCATCCAGCAGAACCACGGGAGGCGTGGTCGCGTTGGTTGGCACAGTGGGTAGTGCGTCCACGGTTACGGAAACCGCCGCCGTCCTCTCTTCACCCGACGCGCTGGTGGCGGAAATGACGACCGGGTACTCTCCAGGTGGGGTGGTTAGCGGTATGCCCATAAGGACTTGGCCACCGGAAAGGCTCGGCGCGACGGGAAATGTCCGGTCCGAGGCTCGCGCAACGCGCGTTTTCGCGGAAAGCATGAAGGCGACGGTTTCGGAGGAGGCTTCAATCGGTATGCGTTCTCCGGCCACTGCCCGATAGCGCGATGAATTGACGGCGAGAGGGCGGTGCAACACTTGCCCGAAAAGGGCGCTGGTAAAACAAAGGCTAAGAAGACCTGCCGATCTGGGTGTGACGGGGAGCATAAGCCTCATTATCGTTTATCGGCACTTTTCACTTCGGGCTTTGGGCCACCAAGAGTGTACGCAGCGGAACGCGCGTGCGGGCAACTTGGCGAACGGGGCGGCGAATTTCGACCACGCGGCCACGTCCTTGATACGATTGGACTGAGAGGCGCCATGACTCTTCAGGAACTTCGCGAGCGGAGGCGGGAAGAAATTTTGCGGGTGGCCGCGCGCCGCGGAGCCCGGAACGTGCGCGTGTTCGGTTCCGTCGCGCGAGGAGACAACGACGACAAGAGCGATGTCGATTTCCTGGTCGAGATGGAACCGGGGCGCACGCTGTTCGATCTTAGCGGACTGCTGCTCGACCTTGAGTCGTTGCTGCACGTATCGGTGGATGTGGTTACCGAGCGCGGCCTTCGTCCGCGCGTTCGCGAGCGAGTGCTGGCGGAGGCCGTGCCGCTGTGAGAGACGACCGCGTCCGACTCGGGGAAGCATGTCAGTACGGCGCAGGTGCGAGAATGGGAATGCATGACCCTGGATGAGTTGGGCAAGGAGAAGCGCGCCGCCATTCTCGCCATCGCGGCCAAGCACGGCGTTCAGCGGGTGCGTGTGTTCGGCTCCTTCGCGAGGGGTGACGCGGGCGAGGACAGCGACGTCGATTTACTGATCGAGGCCGGTCCGCGCACGCCGCCGTGGTTCCCCGGGGGACTGCTTGTCGATCTGGAAGAAGCACTGGGCCGCAGAGTGGATGTCGCTGAGGAGAGTACTCTTCATCCACTCATTCGGGACCGCGTGCTTCATGAGGCGATTCCTCTGTGAGGGACGACCGTCTTTATATCCATCACGTCATCGATTGTGTCCGCCGCATAGAGCGGTATTGCCAGAACGGTGAGGAAGCTTTTCGCGAGTCGGAACTGGTCCAAGACGCTGTTCTGCGCAATCTCCAAACCCTGGCCGAATCCACTCAACGGATCAGCGATCATCTAAAGGCTCAACATCCCGAGGTTGACTGGAGGGCCATCGCGGGATTCAGAAACGTTTTGGTCCATGATTACCTGGGAATAAACCTCGAACGCATTTGGGAGATTGTCTCGGTCCATGTGCCGCTGCTTGGGTCACAAATGGAGGCAATCCGACACGAGGCAGATCCGTCTGCGTGACATTCTGCTTCACACGCTGGACGTCACAGGTTCGAGTCCTGTCGCGCCTGCCATACAAAAAGACTTCCGAGTTTTGACCATGGACGCGACAGGTGTCATAAAGGTGGTGACAGCGGCTGGACCTTCTCCCTGGCGGATGGCGCGTAGCGCGCCCGGTCATTTCTTGGGGTGCGGAACGATATCGCGGATGATGTAGGTGTCGCCCACGATACTGAAATAGAACCGCCAGTTCTTGTTGACGCGAGCCTGCCAGCGGTCTCTTGATTCGTCGTACTTCTTGGCGTGAAGCGAAGGGTGGTGGAGGTTGCCGGCAAGAAACGTGACCTGCTTAAAGAACGCCTTGCGCACGTCGGCAGGGGCGTCTTTCAGGGCCTGCATCGCACGAGGAAGGTAGTCAATGTTCATCGAGCGCGTTTGGTTTTCTTTGCGGCGGCTCTTTGCTTCAGTTGACCTTTCATGTGCGCGATCATTTCCTCCGCGGTGCTAAACGGTCCGTAGCCGCGGCCGTTCTTCAGCTCTTCTTCCGATTCATCGAGCCGGGCATCGATGATGCGCCGCTGGGCCGGGGTATATTCGTCGTCGGCGTTCGGGAATCGGGAGCGATCAATCACCAACCTCGGGGTGATCACAATTTTGCCGCGCTGGAAGGCAAAATTCACCAGGTCGCCCTTGGACAGCCCGGCCTGGCGCCGGACGCTGGTGGGAATGGTCACCTGGCCTTTGTGCTGGATTTTGGCTGTGGTGTTCATAAGAATATGCCTCAGACAAATTCCGGAAGTCCGGAATCCAGTCTTCTGCCTGTAGCATAGCAAATGGGCGCAGCCTGCCAGTCAGGAGAGGCGGCGGGTGCGGTTGGCGCCAGGTCGTCAGGGTTAACAGGAGCCCAGGATCGCAGCGACTTCTTCGGGGTTTCAAAAAGATCTCTCGTGGGAAAGTGCTTCTCGTCCATTGCGAGTCCCGCCGGCCCGGTTTCCAGAAACGGCGTTTACCAATAATCAACACTCAGTGGCCGCGAAGTCGATGGCCAAAACTGCATTCAGCTTATAGACCTCCACATCATCATCCATCCGGACTTGGCCCGCCCGAACTTTGTGAAAGCGGACAGTGCAGATGCTATCGCTCACTTCGAGATTGGGATCAGGCAACTGGGCATCAACGATGATCCTGAAAACGCCAGTCGCAATTGATCCAGTCGCAATTGATCGCAGCAGTGCGTCGCGTTATCGTCCTTTGAGGTTTTTATTTACCGGTGAGTGGTTTGTTCGTGAATAACTGAATGAGTTGATCTTTACTCAGGCCGACCAACGTTGACTGACCACGGTCAGCTCTGTCTTTTTCTAAAGAGGAGTTAGGCCTAGTAATTCCATCTGAAAGATCCCAGGTTTTATCGAGCGTGTAAAACTGGCCGTTATTCTTATAGTTCAGAATTGCCAAATAGGTGCCGTTGGGCTGGATCGAATACGCGCGCGGCTGAGTCAAGAAGGATATGATCTGGCCGTCCGATTTACGAACGGTTCCCCCGGCCAGCGCAACGGTGACGGTTGTTCCTGGGAGCACCAGCGCGGGGCCTTTATCAAAGACCGTATCGGCCTGAAACTGTACTTCCGTATAAACGGAGAGACCTGAAGCGGAGAGGAGACTTCGGCTGGTCTTGAACGTCCCAATTACAACGGCGCGATTCGGGAAGGTGGGGATCTCTGGGTCAGTCGGGGAGTGGGACCCTTCTGAAACGACCGTAGCGGAGCCGTTGTCAGAAGTAAGGGGGTGGCCTTTCCGAAACGGTGCGTCAAAAAAAGAATCACGGTCATGTCGGAGAGGAGCGGGCACATCGTCCGCTGAGGGCAGAGTTGTTGGAGTTTTCATCCAGGCATTGGCTGGAGATGGAGTGGGGGTCTGCCCCAGAAGAGAGGCGGAAAGCAGGACAAGAAGGAAAGCAAATCGTTTCACACTAACTCCTCAAGAAAGCTAGCAGTCAACAGCGTTACATGTACGAGTATCTGGGAACTGAAGCTCGTACACAATGGCCGCCAGGACAGTCGGATAGTACCGGCTGCATTCAAATCCAGTCTCGTCGTCCTGGTTGTCAACGCGAAGACGACGAGCGGACCAGATCGTGCCACTCTCGAATTCCCTCGGTACAACGCATCCGTCCACTTCCTTGAATCCATCCCGAAGGCTGGCGAAGAGGACCGATGGACACGGAACCGAGACACGCTCTGGGGACTCCGCATTCGCGCCGAGAACCGCCTTCATCCTGCTGTTCGCCCGCACCTTCATACGCTTACAGCATATTTCCAATCGCAAAGGAACGTGAAGTTTGGGGAAAGAACCCCGGTCGCGGGGAGATCCCGCCGGGATGAAGTCCACAAAGGCCGCGCTTCGACCACAACGCGGAACCGCAATGTCCAGGGTGTACGGCGGGACTACTTCCGCGATGGTGAATCGGATCAATCCCGGCTGTTAGCTGCGCCGTGCGCACGCTATTCACTGGCGAGTGCCCGGCGCACGGCGGCGGGTGCTTTGGCGATGACGGTCAGGTAAGCCCGGGCGGCCGAGTCTGGCTGCCGGCCGCCTTGCTCCCACTCCTGCAATGCGCGTTTGCTGATGCGGTAGGCCCGTGAGAATTCGGCCTGCGACATTTTCACCCTCTTGCGAACGGCCTTCACATCGATCGGCTTCGGCCAAACCTGCTCCAGTTCGATTTTGCCGCGCTGGTGAGCCAGGACCAGTTTCATATCCTCGATCAGGTCCGCTCCGAGGGTTGTCTTCTTCGGCTGCGTTTTCTTTGGCATTCTATTGCGCTCCCTTCAGATGAGCCGCTATTTGCCGCAGTGCTTTCTTTTCGTCCGCGGCCAGATCCGTTTTGACATTCTTCGCATAACAACGGAGCAGGTAAACTCTTGCGGCGATCACGATATACAGGTAGAGGATTCGCGCGCCGCCGCGTTTCCCCTTGCCCTTCGCCGCCCACCGCAACTTCCGCGCTCCGCCGGCGCCCGGTATCACGTCTCCGGCATCCGGATGGTCAACCAGGTAGACTGCCACCGCTTCAATGCCGTCCGTGCCGATCAGGGCCGTGGCCTCAGCCTTGAACTTCGGCAATTGCAGAACCGTGATTTCGGTCTCATCGGCCACTATTCGAAGTATACCGCAATGCGGTACAGTATTGGACAGGCGGTAGACAGCGGGAAAGAAAAGCACCCTATCGCTCCGCCGATGCTGCCGCCGCCAGCTGGCACCAACCGCAGATCTACCCCACTTCCATCACTACGTTCCACAGGTACTCGATCAGGGCCATGAGGGAGCGGATGGAGAGGTGCTCGTCGTCGCCGTGGGCGCCGCCGAGGGGCCCTTCGTCGGGCGTCACGAGGGGGCCGGTGCCGTAGGCTTCGACGCCTTTGGCGCGGAGCTGTGCGTTGTCGGTGGCGCCGGTCATCATGTTGGGCAGGGTCGGCACGTCGAACATGCGGCGGCCCACCTTTTCGAAGGCGCGGAAGAGGTCGCTATCGATGCGCGAGGGCGGAGCTACCGGGCGCGCGTTAGTCTTGGGCGGGATCACCTCGACGGACGCGTCGCCGATGACGCGACGGAGCTCGGCGGCGAACGCCGTCATGTCCTCGTCGGGGAGGGCGCGCACGTCGAGCATGGCTTCACCTTCCGATGGGATGACATTGGCACGGAAACCGATATTGACGATGGTGGGCACAACGGAGGTGCGCAGGATGGAGTAGTGGCCGGGCTCGGTCTGGCGGAAGTAGGCGTCGGCCTCGGGCGCGCGGGCGGGGTCGAGGATGTCGCGATAGCGCGCCGCCAGTTGGGGCGGGGAGATCTCGGCCAGGCGCTCGAAATAGGTGCGCGTGGTTTCGCCGAGGCGCATCGGGGTCTGCCAGGTGCCGGCGCGCGCCACGGCCTCGGCCAGGTGCACGACGGCGTTGGCCATCTCGGGGCGGGAGCCGTGACCGGCGGGTCCGTGGGCCACCAGGCGAATGCGCTGCGGCGATTTCTCGGTGCTGGAGATCAGCACGTGGTGCGGCTTGCCGTTCTCTTCCACGATGGATCCGCCCTCGGCGATGGCGAACTCGGCAGCGATCTCCGCCCAGTGCTCCTGCACCATGTAATCGATGCCGTAGGTGCTGGTGCCCTCTTCGCCGGCTTCGGCCAGGAAGATCACGTCGCGGTCCAGGTGAATGTTCATGCGCTTCAACAGCAGCAGGATCATGATGCCGGCCACGACGTGCGGCTTATCGTCGCGCGCGCCGCGGGCGTAGATCACCCCGTCTTTGTTAAGGGCGCCGAAGGGGTCCACGGTCCACTTCTCGCGCTGCACGCCGACCACATCGGTGTGCCCCATGATGAGGATCGGCTGCTTTTTCCCCGTGCCCTTGATGCGCGCCACGAGGTTGGCGCGGGCGGGATCGAGGGCAAACGAGCGGCACGGGATGCCTTCCCGTTCCAGGATGGTCCGGATGGCGTTGGCGGCCCGGGTTTCATTGCCGGGGGGATTGCTGGTATCGATTTTGAGCAGCGTGGTGAAGTCGGCGAGGATCTCCGGTTCGAGCTTGCGCCACGCCACCGGGTAGCGATCCTGGGCGAAAGCAGTGGCGGCCAGGAGCAGACAGCAGGCGGGAAATCTGATAGAGGTTGGCAGGCGGACCCAGAGGGTACCCCGCCTGCCCCACCGGAATGTACAAACGCCAGACGTCATAGAGGTATGTTGCCATGCTTTTTGCGCGGCATCGTGTCCACTTTATTTTCGAGCATGCGCAGGGCGCGGATGACGCGCGGGCGGGTTTCGCGGGGCTCTATACAATCGTCAACGTAGCCCCGCTCGGCGGCGATGAAAGGGTTGGCGAAGCGCTCGCGGAATTCGTCCACCTTCTGCCGGCGCACGGCCGCCTCATCGCCGGCGGCGGCGAGTTCGCGGCGGTAGACGATGTTGACCGCGCCTTCGGGCCCCATGACGGCGATCTCGGCGGTGGGCCAGGCCAGATTGATGTCGGTGCGCAGATGTTTGGAGCCCATCACGCAATAGGCGCCGCCATAGGCCTTGCGCGTGATCACGGTGATTTTGGGGACGGTGGCTTCGGCATAGGCGTAGAGCAATTTCGCGCCGTGACGGATGATGCCGCCGAACTCCTGCCCGGTGCCGGGCAAGAAGCCGGGCACATCCTCGAAGGTGAGGATGGGGATGTTGAAGGCGTCGCAGAAGCGGACGAAGCGGGCGCCTTTGACGGAGGAATCGATATCCAGCACGCCGGCCAGGAAAGCAGGCTGGTTGCCCACGATGCCGACGGAGCGCCCGTCCATGTGCGCGAATCCGACCACGATGTTCTTGGCCCAATGCTCGTGGACCTCGAAGAATTCGCCATCGTCCACCACGCGATGGATCACGTCTTTAATGTCATAAGGCAGGTTGGATTCCGCCGGGACGATGGTGTCGAGGGCGGCGTCCATGCGTTCGATGGGATCGTTGGTGGGCCGGCGCGGCGGGTTTTCGCGGTTGTTTTGCGGCAGGTAGGTGAGGAGCTCGCGGATCATGCGGCAGCACTCGGCATCGTCGGCGGCGATGAAATGGCCTACGCCGGAGACCGAGTTATGGGTCATGGAACCGCCCAGGGTTTCCTTGGTGACGTCCTCATGGGTCACGGTCTTGATGACGTCGGGACCGGTGACGAACATGTAGCTGGTGCCCTCCACCATGAAGACGAAATCGGTGATGGCGGGCGAGTAGACCGCGCCGCCGGCACAAGGGCCCATGATGGCGGAGATCTGCGGCACTACTCCACTGGCCAGCGTGTTGCGCAGGAAGATATCGGCGTAGCCGGCGAGAGAAACCACGCCTTCCTGGATGCGCGCGCCGCCGGAATCGTTGAGGCCGATGACAGGCGCGCCGGTTTTCAGGGCGAGATCCATGATCTTGCAGATCTTCTGCGCATTGGTTTCGGAGAGGGAGCCGCCGAAGACGGTGAAATCCTGCGCGAAGACGTAGACCAGGCGGCCGTCCACGCGGCCGTAGCCGGTGACGAAGCCGTCGCCGGGGACTATTGCGGCGTCCATGCCGAAATCGCGGCAGCGGTGGGTGACGAGCTTGTCGAGTTCCTCGAAGGAGTTCTCGTCGAGCAGGAGCTCGATGCGCTCGCGGGCGCTGAGTTTGCCCTCCTGGTGCTGGCGGGCGCGGCGCTCAGGGCCCCCACCCTGCTCGGCGGCTTCGTGGCGGAGGCGTAATGCTTCGAGGCGGTTCATTGGGTTTTATTGTACTGGGATTCGGGGGGACGGAGGCGGGAACGCGAGAAAAAACAATTAGCCGCCGATGAACGCCGATGAACGCGGATAAGACCGATTGTCTTCGATCGGCGCACTCCGCGCTTATCGGCGGCTCATAGTGATCCTTCGCAGATTCCGACGGTAGCGGGCCTGCCCCAATTCGTTAAGCACTCAGCCTCTTCCGCTCCGGCTTTGGGGTGGGGTATGCTAGACGATAATTCGGTTATTTGTGGATGACAGGAGGGAAAAAGAGATGAGCCAAGTACGAGTTCTGGTGGGCACCAGGAAGGGCGCGTTCGTGCTGACATCGGACGGCAAGCGGGAACGGTGGGATGTCGCCGGCCCGCACTTTGGAGGATGGGAAATTTACCATGTAAAGGGATCGGCGGCCGATCCGAACCGGCTGTATGCATCGCAATCCAGCGGCTGGTTCGGGCAGTTGATCCAACGCTCCAACGATGGAGGCAAGACGTGGGGGCCGGTGGGGAATAAGTTCGCCTATGAGGGGGAGATCGGCACGCACCAGTGGTACGACGGCACGGCGCACCCGTGGGAGTTCAAGCGGGTCTGGCATCTGGAACCCTCGCTGACCGATCCGGACACGGTTTACGCCGGGGTGGAAGACGCCGCCTTGTTCCGCACGAGCGACGGCGGGCAGACGTGGCAGGAGCTGACGGGGCTGCGCGGCCACGGGTCGGGATCCCGCTGGCAGCCGGGCGCCGGCGGCATGTGCCTGCACACGATTCTGCTGGATCCGAGCGACCCGGCGCGGATTTTCGTGGCCATCTCTGCCGCGGGCGCGTTTCGTACCGACGACGGTGGTAAGACGTGGCGGCCGATCACACGCGGGCTGCGGAGCGAATTCCTCCCCGACCCGACGGCCGAGATCGGCCATTGCGTGCATCGCATCGCGCTGCACGGCTCGCGCCCGAACGTGTTGTTCATGCAGAAGCACTGGGACGTGATGCGCAGCGACGACGCGGGCGACTCCTGGCGCGAGGTGAGCGGGAATCTGCCCACGGACTTCGGGTTCGCGATCGACGTGCACGCGCACGAGCCCGAAACCGTCTACGTCGTCCCCATCAAGAGCGACTCGGAACACTATCCGCCGGAGGGAAAGCTACGCGTGTACCGCAGCCGCACGGGCGGGCAGGAGTGGGAGGCGCTGACCAACGGCCTGCCGCAGAGCGATTGCTACGTCAACGTGCTGCGCGACGCCATGGCGGTCGACGGGCTCGATTCGTGCGGCGTGTATTTCGGCACCACGGGCGGGCAGGTATACGCTTCGACCGATGCCGGAGACACTTGGGCGCCCATCGTGCGGGATCTTCCGGCCGTGGTGTCGGTGGAAGTGCAGACACTGCCATGATCCGCGTCGAGTTGCCGGCGCACCTGCGGATGCTGGCGCAGGTTAGCGGGGAGGTGCGGCTCGAGGTCGAGGGGGCGGTCACGCAGCGTTCGGTGCTGGACGCGCTCGAGGCCCGGTATCCCATGCTGCGCGGGACCATACGCGATCAGGTCACGCAGCAGCGCCGGCCGTTCGTGAGATTCTTCGCCTGCGAGCAGGATTTATCCCACGAACTGCCGGACGCTCCGTTGCCCGACGCGGTGGCGAATGGGGCGGAGCCCTTTCTGCTGGTGGGCGCCATCGCCGGCGGTTAGGAGGAAGAGCGAAAGAGTTCTTTGTGCTTCGGACGACATCCGTGTTGGAACGGGCTGGAAAACCCGAAGCAGGAAGCGTCCGAGCTACGCTCGGATTGACAGGCTGAAGCCTGCCCCACCATTGACAGGCTGAAGCCTGCCCCACCAAAGCATTGACCGGCCGCGATTTCAGCGCACCAGCACGAATTTTCCGTCCGCCTGCAGGTAATACTTCCTTCCGCGCCAGAGGATGGTATTGCCGAAGAAGCCGGCCAGCCACATGGCGAAGCTCAGCAGGTCCTGCAACGGAACCAGGAAGAAAAGGCGCGCCGTCAGCGGATCGCGCAGCACATAACCGGCGGTGGCCCAGCCCGCGGCGACGCGCAGCAGGAGCGTCGCGGCAGCGGCCGGCCACCACTGGGGACGCGCCGCCCAGAGCAGCAGCGCCAGCGGCAGCGGGTTGGTGAAAAGCTGTCCCACGTAGCCGGCGGGGCGGGAGCGGCGGGTGCTCCTGTTCCAGCGCAGACGATGCTTCAGATTGGCCCACAGCGGCTGCGCGCCGATGCGGTGCTCGATCACGTAGGAGGAGAGAATGACGCCGTCGCCGCGCGCCGCCGCGAGGTTGCCCATGACGAAATCCTCGGCCAGGAAATCCTTCACGGCGTCGAAGCCGCCGATGCCAAGGAGCGTGGCGCGGCGCGCCGCAATGGTGGGGCCGAGCGCGAACTTCATGCCATCGAGCAGGCGCGCCACCAGCACGCCGCCGATGAATTCCGTGTTCAACCCCAGCGCCTCCAGGGTATTCCAGAAGCTGCGCCCCGGCACCGCGCGATAGGGACACGTGGCCAGCCCGATTCTGGCATCCTGAAATTCGGCGGCGATGACGGAAAGCATGTCGGGCGTCACGCGGATGTCGCTATCCGACATGACCAGGAGATCGTGGCGCGCCGCCGCCAGCATGCGGTCCAGGCTGTAGACTTTGGCGTTGGGATAGGGCGGCTCGCCGGTCACGATAAGGCGGGAAGGCACGTTTGGATAGCGCGCGCGCAGGCGCTGGGCCACCGGAATCGCCGCGTCATCGGGGTTGCGCACGGCGAGGAGGATTTCGAAATCGGGGTACTGCTGTGCGAAAAACGTGCGTAGATTTTCTTCCAGGCCGTCATCGATTCCAGCCAGCGGTTTGAGGATGCTGATGGGCGCGCCGGAGCGTAATGGCGCGGGGCGCACGGCACGGTAACGCACGGCGGCGACGATGGTGAGGACGCAGTAGACCGCCGCGCCCGTCACCGCGCCCACAACCGGGGCTAGCAGAAACCAGGGGAGCACTTCTACACTGTAACAAGCTCATGAAGAACATCATCGTCGGGACGGCGGGACACATCGATCACGGCAAGACGGCGCTGGTGAAGGCGCTGACGGGGATCGACGCCGACCGGCTGGAGGAAGAAAAGCGCCGCGGCATCACCATCGATCTGGGGTTCGCGCATCTGGAGCTGACGCCGGCCTTGCGTCTGGGATTCGTGGATGTCCCCGGGCACGAGCGGTTCATTAAAAACATGCTGGCAGGGGTGGGCGGAATCGATCTGCTGCTCTTTGCGATCGCCGCCGATGAATCCATCAAGCCGCAGACGCGCGAGCATTTCGACATCTGCCGCCTGCTCGGTATACGGCGCGGCATCATCGCGCTGACCAAGTCGGACTTGGTGGATGACGACATTCTCGGGCTGGTGCGCCTGGAAGTGGAAGAACTGGTGGCGGGCTCGTTCCTGGAAGGCGCGCCCATCGTGCCGGTGAGCTCGGTGACGGGCGCCGGGCTGGACGATCTGCGGCGCGAACTGGCACGCGTGGCGGCGGGCGTCGGGGAGAAGAACGCGGCGGGATATTTCCGGCTGCCAATCGACCGCGTGTTCACCGTAAAGGGCTTCGGCACGGTGGCCACGGGCACGCTGATTTCGGGATCGGTGGCCAGGGAGCAGGAAGTGGAAGTCTACCCCGCGGGCCGGCGGCTGCGGGTGCGCGGGGTGCAGGTGCACGGCAGCACGGCGGGCCGGGCGCTGGCCGGACAGCGCACCGCGGTCAACCTGGCGGATATCGAGCCGGCCGACCTGGCGCGCGGCGACGTGCTGAGCGAGCCTGGGCGGTTCCGCGCGGTGAAGCAGATCGATTGCCGCCTACAACTGCTGGCATCGGCGAAAGTGTTGAAGCATCGCGCGCCGGTGCACTTTCATTCGGGGACGGCGGAGATCGAGGCGGAGGTGCGGCTGTTGGAAGGCGGCGCGACTATGCGGCCGGGCACTGCCGCGTACGTGCGCCTGATCTTGCGGGAGGCGGCGCTGCTTTTGCCCGGCGATAGTTTCATCATCCGTATGTTCTCGCCGGTGGTGACGATCGGCGGCGGGGTGGTGGTGGATACCGGCGGGCGGCGCTATCGCAAGGGCGACGACGTGAGGGCACGCCTGGAAACGCTGGGCTCCGGGGATGGCGCGGCGCGCATCGCGCTATTGGTGCGCGAAGCGGCGTTCGGCATGGGCATGGCGGACCTGGTGGCGCGCACCGGGATGGCCGAGCGCGAGATCGCCTCAGCGGCGGCGCAAGCTCCGCTTGTGGTTATCGCCCAGCCGCGGCCCTGGTATGTGGACCGCGTGTGGATGCAGGCGGAGCGCGAGCGCATCGTGCACACGGTGCGCGAGTTCCATCGGCAGACGCCACTAGTGCCCGGCATGGCGCGGCAGGAACTGCGCGGCGGCGCGCCGGTGTTCGTGCTGGACGCGCTGCTGGCGGAGGCGAAAGAGATTGTCGCCGAGGGCGAACTGGTGCGCCTCCGCGGGCACAAAGTGGTGCTCCAGGAAGACGAGGAGAAGGCGCGCGCCAAGATCGAGCGGGCCTTCGAGGAGGCGGGACTGGCCGTGCCCGCGATGGCGGAGGTGCTGGCCAAATCCGGCGTGGAGGCGGCGCGCGCCCGCTCCCTGTTGCAGATTCTGTTGCGCGAGAAGCGGCTGGTGCGGATCTCCAGCGAGCTGGTATTTCACCAGACGGCAATCGGCCAGTTGCGAGAGTTGCTGGTCCGCCACAAGGGCGAGCGCTTTCGCGTGCCGGAGTTCAAGGAGTGGACCGGCATCTCGCGCAAGTACGCGATCCCGCTATTGGAGTTTCTGGATCGCGAGAGAATTACGAGGCGGGAAGGGGACGAACGGGTGGTGATATGAAGACGGAGTCCGAGCTTTGCTCGGATTGGCAGGCTGAAGCCTCTAAGAATGCGCCCTCGAAAGGGGGCATGGCAGCCTGAAAGGCTACGCTACAACGCTGGCGCGACGGCCGCTTCCCAACGCGACGAAACTTTTTGGATTCTGGCAATCGCTTCCTTCAAGTTCGCCTGGGAATTGGCGTAGCTGAAACGGATGTAGCCATCGCCGTACTGGCCGAAGCATCCTCCGTTGAGCCCGGCGACACCGGCCTCGTACAGCAGGAAATCCGCCAGTTCTTTGGAGGGGATCCCAGTGGCGGTGACATTGGCGAAGGCGTAAAACGCCCCGCCCGGCAGGGCGCAGCGGAAGCCCGGAATCCGGTTCAGCCCGGCGACCAGGATGTCGCGGCGCCGGTGGAACTCGGCCACCATCGTGTCGATGCAATCGCGCGGCCCGGTGAGCGCCGCGATGCCGGCGCGCTGCGTGAAACTGGCGGTGCACGAATTGGAGTTCACCATCAGCTTGTTGACCGCGTCCACCAGCCACTCGGGCATGACGCCGTAACCCATGCGCCATCCGGTCATGGCGTAGGTCTTGGAAAAGCCGTCGAGGATGATGGTCTTTTCCAGCATCCCCGGAAACGCGGTGATCGACACCGGCGGCTCGCCGTAGCAAATCTCCGAGTAGATTTCATCGCTCAGCACGATCACGTCGCGCTCGCGCAGCAGGTCCGCGATCGCCTTGAGGTCCTGGCGCGGGATCACTCCGCCGGTGGGATTTTGCGGCGAGTTCAGCACCACCATCTTGGTGCGTTCCGTCAACAGGTGTTCGAAGCGGTTCAGGTCGAAGGAGAAGCCGCGGCTTTCTTCCAGGGGCATCGGCACGGGCGTCGCGCCGCAGAAGCGGATCATGGATTCGTAGATGGGAAATCCCGGGTTGGGATAGACGACTTCGTCGCCCGGTTCCAAGAGCGCCAGCATGGGGAAGAAGATGATCGGCTTGCCGCCGGGGACTACCGAGACGTGCTGCGGGCCTACCGGAATGCTTCGCGTGCGCGAAATGTGGGCGGCGATGGCTTCCCGCAATTCGGGCTGGCCCTGCGTGGGCCCGTAGTGAGTCCAGCCCTCGTCAAGGGCCTGCTTGGCGGCGGCGATCACGTGGGGAGGAGTCGGGAAATCGGGCTCGCCGATTTCCAGGTGAATCACGCTGCGGCCTAGCGCTTCCAGCGCACGGGCGCGCACCAGAACGTCGAAAGCCGATTCGACGCCGATGCGGGACATTCTTTCTGCGAGCTTCATAGTCGCTATACTTTCGCGGACACCCCCAGCTTAACCGAAAGCACCTCGTGGCGGGGGTGCTGAAGCGATATTCCGCACAAATGGACAGACCGGGGACAGACCGGACTGACAGCGAATTTCCGGCAAAATGGGCCGGGAGACAGACAAATCGGGGACAGACAGGCCTGACAGCGAATTTCCGGCAAAGTGCGCCGGAAATTCATGTCAGGCTGATCTGTCCCCAGGGGTAGAATGGCCTTAGCGCGGACGATCCGCTTTCCTATCCACGTTTTCGGCGTTTCGTCGTCATGTTTGGTAGGAAGCTAGTGGAAATCGCCGTTTGTGAGCAGATGAGCGAAGTCGTCGAGCCCGGCCTGGAAGCGGTAGACCGGCAAAACCGCTTTGTTTCTGAACACTTACGGCGGATTTTCGTGCAGATTTACCGGATTGTCGATAACGTCGCGGACGCCCAGGATCTGACCCAGGAGACCTTCATCAAGGCGCTGCAGCACCAGGAGCAGCTCAAGGACGAGCAGAAGGCCGCCCACTGGCTGTCCCGAATCGCCACCAACACGGCGATCGATTTCCTGCGGCGCAACTCGCGCGCCACGTTTTGTGAAATCGACGAGGCGCCCGAGAGCCAGGCGGAAAGCCCGGAACAGGAACTGCTGCGCGGCGAGCATCGCCAATATCTGGAAGACGGATTACGGCTGTTGAGCCCGCGCGAGCGGCAGGCATTGGTGTTGCGCGACGTGGAAGGTTTGCCGGCGGAGGAAGTGGCGGGCATACTGGATTGCTCCAAGGCGACGGTGCGTTCGCATATCGCCAACGCACGGACGAAGCTGCGGCGGTACATGGAAAGAAGGAAGCGGTAGCCATGAAACACCCGAGTGAGGAAATTTTGGTATTGCACGCCGGCGGCGATCTCGGCTGGGTGGCGCGGTGGAAAACCGCCCGCCATCTGACGAATTGCCCACGCTGCGCCGCGGAAGTGGCCGCCAACGCCAGATTCCGCGAGACGCTGCCGGCGCTGAACCAGATCCCTGAAGTGCCGTGGAACCGGATCGCGGCGGAGATGCGCGCCAATATCCGCCTGGGGCTGGCCGCCGGGGAGTGCGTGCGGTCGAGCGGCCGGCCGTTGCGCGATTCCCCGCTGTTTACCGGCGCCCGCGCCACGCTGGCCCTGGCCAGCGTGCTGGCGCTGATGGTGACCGGGCTGATGCTGGAGGGCCCCGCACCGCGGATGGCCCGGCCGGATGAGCCGGTGGTACAGGCCACGGTGGATGGAATTCAGCGGCGCTGGGGCGACCAGGGATTCGGGCTGATGCACTCCGGCGCAAGCAGCGTGACCTACACGGTGGGTGCGCAAGGAACTTTGGGAGCTCGTTACACCGACCCGGAAACGGGCAATGTAACGATGACAAAAGTATATGTGGAGTAATGTGAAAACACTCGCGGCAGCAATGGTGCTAATGGGCGCGGCCAGCCTGGCGGCGCAGGATGCGGCGATTCCGCCCGGGGCGGTCAATATCAATCTGCCGGACAATTCGCCGCTCGCCCTGAAATCGTTCAGCATGGCGGATTCGCGCGCCACGGCGCGCGGCGCGGCTCTGGCGCTCGATCTGCACATGTCGGCGACGCTGGTCAATAATGGGTCCCGCCGCATCCACGGTGTGACCCTGCGCGTGGTGGCCCAGGAGGTGACGCTGGGCGGCAAGGGGTCCGTCACCTATCCCAGCCTCAACGTGGGACCGGGCGAGAGTTTCCAGGTGCGCATCGATATGCAGCTCATGCGTCCGTCGCAGGTTATCGGCGCGCCGCTGGTGCAGGTGGATCTGGACGGCGTGTTGTTCCAGGACCTCAGCTTTTTCGGGCCGGACCGCCTCAACTCGCGCCGCACGATGACGGCCTGCGAAATGGAAGCGCAGCGCGACCGCGAGTACTTCAAGCGCATCCTGGCGCAAGCCGGCAAGGGCGGGCTACAGCGCGAGATGTTTGAGAGCATGGCGCGGCAGAGCGAAATCTCGCAGCTCGCCGTCAGCGTGAAGCGCACCGGGCGCGCCGTGACCAGCGCCGCCACCGGGGGAGAGCACGACGCGGAGTTTGCCTTTCTGCAATTCCCCGATTCCCCCGTGGAGCCGGTGAAGGGCTCGGCGCGGATCTCCGGCAGTGAGGCGCGCACGCCGCTCATCGAGGTGCGCAATAAGAGCAACCGGCCGGTGAAGTATGTGGAGATGGGCTGGATTGTGAGCGACCCGTCGGGCAGGCAATACATGGCCGGCTCGCTGCCATCGGCGGATTCCGACCTCATCCTGCCGCCCGGGCAGAGCGCCCGCCTGTTGCAGGAGACCACGCTGAACTTCTCCGCCAAGGGGCAGCCGGTGAACGTGCGGAAGATGGTGGGCTTCGTCAACCAGGTGGAATTCGCCGACGGCAAGATCTGGGTGCCCAACCGGCAGAACCTGGACAACGCGCATCTGCTGAATGTGCTGCCGGCCTCGGCCGAAGAGCAGCGGCTGACCGACCTATACCGCAAGCACGGCATCGACGCACTGGCGGCGGAGTTGAGCAAGTTCTAACGAGCCTGCCTACTTTTCCGACGCCTGCAACAGTTCCGCCAGATACTTGCCCCAGATGGCGGGAAGCGAGTGTGTGCCGTGGCCGCGCGTCTCGTCGCTGGTGGGGATCAGGATGTAACGCCCGCGCTTGACGCGTGGGATTTCGCGCTCCAGAATGCCCAACTCCGGAGGATTCACCTGGTCGTCGGCGGAGTTCACCGCATATAGGGGCGCCTGTATCTTCTCCAGATCGGGCTGCGGATTGTAGTCGCGCGAGCAATCGTACTGGTACAGCATATCGTTCGGGTCCACCGGCCGCGCCTCGTAAAAGCGGCGTTCGAAGAGGGCGTCGGCCTGCTCGCGGGTGGGCGCCTGCTTGAGCAGTTGCAGCGGGCTCGAGGTCATCATGAAGAGGGCGAAATTCGCCGCCACCATGTTGGCCAGCGGACCCTTGTATTCCCCGTTGTTCCAGTTGGGATCGCGCCGGATGGAATCCACGATCATCTTGCGCAGCATGCGATTGCGTCCGCCGATCTCCACCGGCGCCGAAGCCAGCGGCATGAGCGCGTCCATGAAGTCCGGATACATGATGCCCCACAACCAAGTGTGCATGGCCCCCATGGAGGTCCCCATCACCAGCCGCAGGTGATTCACCCCGAGCTTTTCCACCACCACCCGGTACTCGGCGCGCACCATGTCCGTGTAGGTGTAGTGTGGAAACTTCATATGCAGCCCATCGCTCGGCTTGCTGGATTTTCCGTGCCCGATATCGTCCGGCAGGATGATGAAATACCGGGTGGCGTCCAGCAGTTGTCCCGCGCCGAAGAGTTGTCCGGCGAAGGTGGGCGAGAGAAATCCGCTGCCGCTGCCGCCGGTGCCGTGCATGATCAGCACGGCGTTGGCGACCACGCCGGCGGCGTTCTTCACCGGCGTACCGAGGGTGGTGTAATGCAGATTCAGCCGCGGCAGCGTTTCGCCCGTGGTGAATTGGAAATCGGTGACCACGTAATCGCCTTCGGTAGGCGTGGGGTAATCAGCGGCCGCGAGCGGCGCGGCAAGGAACATAAGTAACGAGACAAGGACGCTTGGCCACATGCAAACGATCCTATCGCATACGCAGTGTCCATCTCCACGCGCGTGCGAAAGGCGCTAATCTGATCTTTCGAGTCAACTATGCGAACCTGTTCCCTCTCCTGCCTCGTAGCTACGGTGTTGCTGTTGGGCGTCGCCTCTCTCGCCGCCGCGGCTTCCACCGAAATCAAGATTGGCGCCGACCGGCGCATTCGCCTCACCGAGGACTGGCGCTTCTTCAAAGGCGAAGCCGAAGGCGCCGAACAGCCGGCTTTCAGCGACGCCGCCTGGCGCGCGCTGGACCTGCCCCACGATTGGGCCATCGAGGGCCCCTTCGACCGCAAGTTCAATCCGCACGATGGCGGCCTGCCCTTTTTCGGCATCGCCTGGTATCGCAAACACTTCACCGTACCGGCCAGCGCCAAGGGCAAGTACTTCAGCGTGCAGTTCGATGGCGCCATGTCCAACTCCACCGTCTGGATCAACGGCCAGAAGGTGGGCGGACGCCCCTACGGGTATGAGAGCTTCGCGCTCGATCTCACACCCTACATCAAGTTCGGCGAGGAGAACGTGCTGGCCGTGCGCCTGGCTCCCGAGGATCAATCTTCGCGCTGGTATCCCGGCGCCGGGATCTACCGCAACGTGTGGCTCAACGTCACCGGAGCGGTGCGCGTGGCGCAATGGGGCGCCTACATCACCACGCCTTCCGTGACCGACGCCAAAGCCACCGTGGCGATTCGCACCGAGGTGGAGAACAAGGGCACGACGGAAGCGCACGTCACACTGGAGACCGCCATTCTCGATGCCGCCGGCAAGCAGGCCGGACGCGCCACCAACGACGTCACCATCCCCGCCGGAGGCAAGCAGAGCGTGGAGGCAAAGATCGATGTCGCCAACCCGCATCGCTGGGATCTCGACACGCCATACCTCTACAGCGCCGCCAGCACCATCAGGGAAGGCGGCCGGCAGAGCGACCGTTACGTGACGCCGTTCGGCATACGCACCATCGAATACAGCAAGGACAAGGGCTTCCTGCTCAACGGCCATGCGCACCGCTTCAACGGCGTCTGCATGCACCACGACCTGGGCGCGCTGGGCTCCGCCATCAACCGGCGGGCACTGGAGCGGCAGTTGGAGATCATGAAGTCGATGGGCGTGAACGCCATCCGCACCAGCCACAATCCGCCCGCGCCGGAACTGCTCGAACTCACCGACCGCATGGGCCTGCTGGTGATGGACGAAGCCTTCGACATGTGGGCCATCCCCAAAGTCCCCAACGGGCTCTCCAAATACTGGAAGGAATGGTACGAGACCGACCTGCGCGAATTCGTCCGCCGCGATCGCAATCACCCGAGCGTGGTGCTCTGGAGCATCGGCAACGAGATCCCGGAGCAGGGCCGGGCCGATGGCGGGAGGCTGGCGCAACGGCTCACCGACATCGTCCACGAAGAGGACCGCACCCGCCCCACCACGGCGGCGTTCAACAACGACACGGGCGCCATTAAGAACGAACTCGCCAGCGCGGTCGATGTTCCGGGCTTCAATTACAAGCCCACCAGGTACGCGCAGATCATCAAAGATCACCCCAATTGGATCATTTTCGGTTCGGAGACTTCGTCGGGCGTCAGCTCGCGCGGCGTCTACCACCTGCCCATCGAGAAGTACGAGAAGCATCCCTCGCTGCAGCTCACCAGCTACGACGTGATCGCGCCGCCATGGGCCTACATCGCCGATGTGGAGTTCGACGCGCAGGAGAAGAATCCCGGCGTGCTGGGCGAATTCGTGTGGACGGGTTTCGACTACATCGGCGAGCCGACCCCGTACTTCAACGGGCGGGGCGCGAGCAACGACGCCGACTGGCCGTCGCGCAGCTCCTACTTCGGGATAGTGGACCTGGCCGGCTTCCCCAAGGACCGCTTCTACCTCTACCAGAGCCACTGGACCACGAAGCCGATGGTCCACCTTCTGCCGCACTGGAACTGGGCCGGGATGGAAGGCAAGCCGATTCCGGTGATGTGCTACACCAATGTTGACGAGGTCGAGTTGTTCCTCAACGGCAAATCGCTGGGCCGGAAGAAGCGCTTCTCCGAACCCGTGGAACTGCCGGTGGGCGCGGGCATCAGCGCGGACAAGAAATTCCAATCCAAGTACCGCCTGATGTGGCAGGTGCCATACGCGCCGGGCGCGTTGAAAGCCGTGGCCTACCAGGGCGGCAAGAGCGTCGCCACCACCGAAGTCAAGACCGCGGGCGCGCCGGCCCGAATCGTGCTGGCGCCTGATCGCGCGGCCATCGCGGCCGACGGCGACGACCTCTCGTTCGTCACCGTGCGCGTGGAGGACAAGGACGGCAACTTCTGCCCCACCGCCGACACGCTGGTGAAATTCAAGCTCGATGGTCCCGCCAAGATCGCCGGCGTGGACAACGGCAACCCCGCCACGGTGGAGTCTTTCCAGGCCGACAACCGCAAGGCGTTCAACGGGCTGGCGCTGCTGATCGTACGCGGCGAACATGGCAAGGCAGGGCGTGTGAAGATCACCGCCACCGCCGACGGCCTGCGGGCGGGCGAGACAACGGTCACCACGAAATAACGGTATAGGGCTCCGCGTTGTGCGATTGTGGGGCATTCCTGGCTGCGTGCCCTCCGGGCCACTTCATAGGCGCTAAAATAAGCGCCCGGCGCGGCCCCACCCCGAATTGCTAGTGCCAAGGGCTGTGCACAGTTCCGTGGGACACCGCGTGGCAGGATTGCCCGCCACATTGCGACTACGGGCGGGATCTATTCTAAGGGGTGCCGGACGCTGCTAGCGCTCATTTAGCGGGCGGATTCCCGCCGCTGGAGCCAGCGGTGAAGAGACTCCTGCGTCTCACCAGATCTGCGGCCCGCCAGGAGACTCTCCACGCTGACATCTTCATCCAGATCTGGCCAGTGGATCCCCTCGCCACCGGCAATGAGACGCCAATTGGCCCGCTCCGCCGGTGTCCCGTGCGCCAAGCGCGGGAACCACGCGAGTGGCACCGTGATCGTCCGGCCATCTGCAAGTTCCGCGACCAGAGCATCATCGCTCACACTTACGCTCTGGGCCAGTGCATCCCTGAGTTCAGCCCCCGAAGTACTCATGCCATGACCTCAACAAAAGAGCCGCGTTTTCCGCGACCAGTCTTTCGACACGTCCAATTTCCGCCCGGCCGAAGCCGCGACTCCCCTCCAGACGGACCGGTTCCAGCCAAAACTTCGCCTTTCCCTCTTCCCGCTCGACATGCACGTGCGAAGGCTCGTCTCGATCCGCCGAGTAAAAGAACAGCCGGTATGGCCCCCGTGCGAAGAACGGTTGGCAACGTATCCCAGTGTACACGGCTAGTGGGCAGATTGGTGTAGATCGCGCAACGCCGCAGGGTTTAGAACGACCAGCGTCGGGCCACTTTCAGCCCCAGCGCACCGCCTGCTACGATTTACCTGTAGCCATGGCGCAAAGACACTCCGCGGACAATTTGGGCACGTGGAAGGTGCTGCTCCAACTGGCGCGGCCCTACAAGAGACGATTCCTCCTGATCGCCCTCCTGGCGCTCCTGGGGACGGGCGCCGACCTTCTACAGCCGCTCATCTACCGCACGGCCATCAACGACGTGGCCGGTCTGTTCGTGGATCGCGTGACGGAAAAAGCCGGTCCTCCGGCGGCACCCACCCAGCCGGACCATATCCGCGACCAGCAATTGGAGCGCCTCGAGAAAACCCAACTGCCCCACCGCCCCGACTATGTCGCCCCGCGTACTCGCCGGCAGGCCATGACCACGTTGCTGTGGGCGGTCGGCCTGCTCTTTGCCATCAGCGTCTTCGGCTATTTCCTCTCCCTGGCCGCCGACATGCAAAGCACGGCGGTGGCGTGCTCCATCGAGGCGAACCTGATCCAGGCCACCTTCGGCCACGTCATGCGGCTGCCGCTCGCCTTCTTCAACCGGCGCGCCAGCGGGGGACTGGCGCGGCGCATCGATCAATCCGACCAGGTGGCGCCCGTGGTTTCGGCCGTGGCGCGCCAGATCGCCCCGGAAGCGATCAGCATCGTCGGCATCTGCGCCATCATGCTGACGCAAAGCTGGAGGCTCACGGTGGCGGCGCTGGCCATCCTGCCGGTTTATCTGGTCATCACGCGGCATGCGGCGCGCCGCCTGGAATCCGGCATGGCCGAGTATTACGTCATGTGGGAGAACGTCTCGGTGCGCATCAACGACGCTCTCGCCGCCATCAAGACCGTCAAGCTATCGGGCGCCGAAACCCGCGAAGGAGACCGCTTGCAGGCAACTTCCCAGGAGGCTTACGGCGATTATCTGGAACGTACGCGGCTGGGCAACCGCTACCTGTTCCTGCAAAGCGCGCTGAGCCACTTCAGCAAGGCCCTGGTGCTGGGATACGGCGGTTGGATGGTACTGGACCGGCGGCTGACGCCCGGCGACGTGGTCATGTTCGTCGCCTACCTGGACCGCATTTACGATCCCATCGATTCGCTGAGCAGCATCGCGGTCAACCTGCAGCAGCACATGGCCTCGCTGCATCGCGCCATCCGCCTGCTGCACACCCACCCCATGGAACTCGCCGGCGTCGAATTGCGGCCCGGCCCCGGCGCCATCGAATTCCGCCAGGTCGCTTTTGGCTACGGGCCGCAACGCGAGGTGCTGCGCGGCATCACGTTCACGGCCGACGCCGGCAAGGTCACCGCCATTACCGGGCCATCCGGCGCCGGAAAAACCACTGCCGCGGACCTGCTCCTCAAACTCTGGGAGCCCGGCTCCGGCGAGATTCGGATTGACGGACAATGCCTCGCCCAGGTGGACCCGTCGTCGGTGCGTCGCGCCATCGGGATGGTGGCCGCCGATGGCGCGGTTTTCCGCGGAACCCTGGCGGAAAACATCCGCTACAAACGCCCCGGCGCGACCGACCAGGAAGTGCGCTCCGCCGCGCTGGCCGCGGGGCTCGGAGATCTCCTCGACCGCCTGCCCCAGGGGCTCGCCACGGAAATCGGTGAGCGGGGCGTGGGTTTGTCCGTGGGAGAACGCCAGCGCCTGCAGATCGCGCGCATCCTGGTGGATCGGCCGCGCATCCTGGTTTTGGACGAAGCCACCGCCAATCTCGACTATGCCACCGAACAGGAGATCAAGAAATCGCTCGGCGGCCTGGCCTACCGACCCACCACCCTGGTGATCGCCCACCGCTACTCCATGATCAAGGACGCCGATCACGTGATTGTGATGGATCAGGGGCGAATCGTGGAACAGGGCACTCCCGATCAACTCATGGCGGCGCGCGGTTGGTTCGCCCATCTTGCGATGCAATCGGCGCCGGACGTTCCGGTCGCCTGATAGGTGAGGCGGGCGCTGGCTGGAAGAATGCCCCCACGAATGGGGGCATGGCAGCCCAGGAGGGCTACTCTACGGGGTTGCGATCCCAAAAGATGGTGCAGTCCTCCATATCGACGTGCTGCTTGTAGAGAGTCTTCAAACCGTAGTTGGTAATCTCTTCATCGTCACAACTGTAGGCGGTGGCGAACATTCCCGATTGCAACTGCCGTTTGACGGCGGCTTCGTTGAGGATGTGCATCAGCGCCGCTTCGGCCGGCGGCAGGTTCACCAAATGCGTGTAGGACAATTCGTAGCCCGGTGGCGGCGTGCGTTTGGTCAGGAAATAGAGCTGCTCGACGCCGTATATTGGGGCGTTGGGCGGCGTCACCTGATCCACCTTCGCGGCCAGGCGCTGGTAGGTGCTCCAGGTATCCATCTCGCGGCGGTCGTAGAGCGTTCTACCCAACCCCAGTGCAAGAAGCACCGCGAGCACCAGCACAGGCCATAGCGGGCGATTCACCTCGAAGGCATGGGAGAGCGCGAACAACCCGGCCACCGCCAGGATTGCGAGAAACGGCACGGTCAGCAGGAAGTATCGCGCGAAGGTGGGATGGGCGCGGCCAACCTCCGCGGATAGGGCCGCCGCGAGCCACGCACACAAGTAAAACTCGGCCTTCAAGCGATTCGGCCAAGCACTCTGGCGCACCACGTACACCAGGCCGCCGAGCGCCAGCAGCCCGAGCAGCAGAGCCTGACCGCTGTCGATCCAGGAAGTCAGGATCTCCAGGTCATGGCGCGTCGTCTCCGGCCAGTAGAGCCTGCGAAAGAAGGCGTGATATCGAAACACGTTGAACCACGTCTGCCGGGGTCCGCGGGCAAACAGCCAGAACACGGGCATGAAAGGAATCGATATCCCGAGAGCGAAAGCCTCGACCTTCTTCCACCGGCTCCCGGCGCGGTTGTAGAACAGCATCCAGAACAGCAACACGGGGGCAGCGGCGGCCGAAAGCAGGGACGACGCCGCGGCCATGCCGGCGCAGAAGCCCACCGCGGCGGACGGCAGCCAGCCGTCGCGATCCACCGCGCGCACCGCCAGCCGGAAGCCGGCGGCCAGTCCGAACAGGCAGATGCCGTACGCCTGCAACGGGCCATACACGAACACCGGTCCGTTCAGCCCGATTCCCAGTGCCGCCACAATCGCTCCCGCAACGCGCCATCCGCCCACCGGGAAGCGGCGCAACACATAATCCGCTATCAGTACGACCGCGCCGATGGTGAAGAGCGCCGCCAGGAGGTGCGGCCCGCGCCAGTTCGAGCCCAGGGCGCGCATCCACGCGGCGTTCCAATAAGCGTTCAGGGGCGTCTGCGGGAAGCAGAAATCGATGTATGGCGTTTTGCCGGCGGCGATCAGTTGCGCCGCCAGCAGATGATAACCTTCATCCGGCGTGAAAGCCCGGGTCTCCGCGTAGACCAGGAAGACCGCGGCGTACAGCGACAGCACGCCGTAAAGCCAAAAGTTGGAAGAGCCGCGGCTCTGGCCGCTCTCGAAAGAAGAAGAGCCCACTATTAGGCATTGTGGCACAGCCTTGGTTCGGTTACCCCGCCGGCAACGGGGCCGCCGGACGGCGCCGTTCCACTTCCCGCCGCAGCATCGTCAGCAGCCGCTCGATTCCGCTGTCCCAATCGGGAAACAGGTCGATGTATTGCAATTCGTGTTGGATGGTTCGCGGCACGGGGCACTCGTCCAGCCGCAGCGGAACGATATAGATCTCATCCAGCGGCACCTGCCGGGCGCAATCGAGCGCGTAGCGTAGTTCCGACTGGAATCCACCCTTTTTTCGTACCGAGTTCCCCGAAAAACAAGCTACGAAAAAATCGGAGCTTTCGATGGCGGCCTCGATCGCCCGCGGCCAGTTCTGCCCGGCCAGCAGTTTCCGCACGTCCATCCAGGGACTGAAGCCCGCGCGGTTCAGATCTTCGTAGAGCCGACTGGCGAGCACTTCATCCTCCCTGCCGTAGGCGATGAATACCTGCGGCAACGCTCGCGGTACGAAGCGGAATCCCCGCCGCGCGTCGGGGTAGAAGACGCCCAACCCGTCGATCTCCACCGTCTTCCCGGCGGCTACCCCGCGCGCCACAATTCGCGCCACTTGTTGGCAGGCGTCGCAGCATTTAGGCACGCCGCTTCCCTCCCTCCCGTTGGAAAACCAACCGGCCGTCGGCTCCCGGCCGAAAGCACCCCAAACCGGGAAGCCTCGTTTCTTTCCCGTGGCGCAGGCCATCGAGTATCTCCTGAACCATTCGATCCAGCCGGTCGGCCGCCTCGCCTCGTGTTCCGCCCGACTGACGGGCCATCTTTTTCGCGATTTCAGGCTTCTTCATTCCGATTTCACTCTAGCAACCCAAAAAAGGCCGAAACCGCAAGGGCTATCCCAGTGCCGGGATAACCCTTTATTTTTGAAAGATTTCGCAAATTGAAAAAAACTGGAAACTGTTGTGAATCGCACATGAAGCGATTTTAATTGAGCGTTAAGAGACACTTCATGTGAGGTTGGATATGATAACCGCAGACGACAAGCAAGTTCGTCAACCTCCAAGGAGAACCGCACAATGAAGAAACTGTTGACTTTGATGCTCGGCATGGCGTTCGTTTTCACGACCGTGGCCGTAACCTTCGGCCAGGACACCACCAAGAAGGAAGACACAGGCAAGAAGAAGGCCAAGAAGAAGAAGGCCGACACCACCAAGAGCTAAGCTTTCCTACGTCACTTTGCTGGCAAGCCGCGTAGCTCCTGCTGCGCGGCCATCCAGCATGTTTTTTCTCCCTCCTCCGTACCAACCTCCCCACAATCCAGTCGCTCTGACAAGCTGTTGATTTGCCTTTGTTTTGCCTTTGAGTTGTAAGTGAACCTACTTTAACTGTGCGTTAAGGGATCCTTCACATCGGGTTCGCTATGATGTTTTTGAAGACGCCCAAACGTCCACCAATTCCAGGAGATATCACCATGAAAAAACTGATGACTTTGATGCTCGGCCTGTCGCTCGCCCTCGGCAGCGTAGCCGTTGCTTTCTCGCAGGACACGACTTCCACCAAGAAGACCAGCAAGAAGAAGGCGCCCAAGAAGAAGAAGGGCGACACCACCAAGAGCTAAGCTTTCCGTGCAAAACGCCGGATTGCTTTCATCGGCAATCCGGCGCCAATCCTCCCCCAGTTGTTCCCTTTTCTTCTCCCGCCTGCCTTTCGGATGAAACCCCAATCAGTGCGCGTGCACCTTCTCTGCCGCCGAACGAGCCTGTCCGCCTACAGTTTGAGGCCCTTCAAGTACTCGCGGAAGGGGCCGCCCAAATCGTGGCGGCGCAGGGCGAATTCCACGGTCGCTTTGAGGAAGCCGAGCTTGTCGCCGGCATCGTAGCGCGTGCCTTCGAAACGATAGGCGTAGATCGGCCGGGTGCGCAACAAGTGGCGCAGGGCATCGGTGAGTTGGATTTCGCCGCCGCTGCCGGGGTCGATCGCCTGTAGCGAACCGAAAATCTCCGGCGTCAGCACGTAGCGTCCGATGATCGCCAGGTTCGATGGCGCTTCGTTTTGTTTGGGCTTTTCCACCAGGTCGCGGATGCGGTAGACGCGGTCGTTCATCCCGTTGTGCGTCACCGGCTCGGCGTCGATAGCGCCGTAGGAGGAGATGTTCTCCGGCGGCACTTCCATGACGGCCAGCACCGGCGCGCAGAAGAAGTTGTAGATGTCCAGCAACTGGCGCAGGCAAGGTGTTTCGGCCTCGATGACGTCGTCGGCCAGCACCACCGCGAAAGGCTCTTCGCCCACCAGTTCCTTGGCGCGCAGCACGGCGTGGCCCAGACCCAGGGCCTCCCTCTGGCGTACGTAGGAGACATCGATCATGTCGGAAATGTTGCGCACGATGGCCAGCAAATCCTTCTTCTTGCGCGTTTCCAGCAGGTACTCCAGCTCGAAGCTGACATCGAAATGGTCCTCGATGGCGGTCTTGCCCCGGCCGGTGACGATGATGATGTTCTGAATGCCGGAATGAATCGCCTCCTCTACGCCGTACTGAATGATAGGTTTATCGACGATCGGCAGCATCTCTTTTGGCTGCGCCTTGGTGGCGGGCAGAAAACGCGTTCCCAGCCCGGCGGCGGGGAAAACAGCTTTGCGGACTTTAGCCGGCATAGACTACCAGTTTGGTGCAGCCGGCGGCGATTTGGCAACTCAGATTTAATCGCCGGCGGATGAATCCGGACGTGGGGTAAAGCTCCAGCCCAGGCTGTAGAGCGCGTCGAGCCACTTTTCCCGGTGGGTTTTCATGGTCGAAATGGTCAGCATCAGCAGGATCACCACCACGGCGGCGAAGGCGGTCTGCGGGACGTTGAGGTTGTCCTTCAGCAGCCAGGAAGCGTGGCCGTATACCAGTTCGATGTGCACCCAGTACACCAGCAGGGAGGTGACTCCGAACTGGCGGATCCAGCTCCACCCTTGGCCCGCGCCATAACGCGTCCAGAGGTAGGCGAAGGAAACCATGAGGAACAGCACGCCCACCTTGGTCAGAACCTGCGCCGGGCTGTTGAGCCAGAACTCCGATTTGGCGTAGATGGTGAAGGAGGAGTTCGCCATGTACTGGCACACCAGGATGAGCGCGCCGCCCACCAGCGCGGCCCACCGCATGCAGCGGCCGGTGGCGTCGCGCGGAATGGCGCGGATCACGCTGCCGGCGCTGACACCGAAGGCAAGGTACGCGCCCCAGGGAAAGATGCCGAAGGAATTGTAGTCGGGGATGAGGTAGTTGCGCACGATCCACGGCACGCCGCTCCAGTTCATCCCGGAGATCACCGGGGAAACGAGCGCGATCCCGAGGCCGAGCACGGCGCACAAGCGGATCCGCGCCGCCGTCTTGAACAGGGCCATCGCCGAAAGCAGCGCAATCGAAATTCCCATGCAGTTGAGAACATCCACCTTGAACACCCCCTGCCAGGGTGCGGGGAACCCGGTGAAGACCCAGAGTTGCAGACGGAAGGCGAAGGCCAGGAAGAAAAGATAGCCGGACCGGCGCAGCGATTCGAGCACGCGCTCGCGCGGAGCCATGCCCTTGCGCTCGATGCTGTCCATGAGAAACGCCAGTGTTATGCCCGTCAGGAAGAGGAACAGGGCGGGCGGCATTCCGCCTACGAACTGCGACAACGTATAGGCCCCCGCGGTCTTCAGTTCGGGCCGCAAAAACGAGTGGAACACGTGTCCCTGCAACATGATGACGGCGCCGATGCCGCGCACCCAATCCAGGTACTCCAGACGATACGAGCTGGTCTTGGTCTTCTCCATACCTATTTCAACTTGCCGAACTTAACTCCCTTGGGAAGTTCCAGCTTCAAGTCTTTATCGGCGATATTCGGGTTTAGGTTCACACGGGAATACGTAGAAAGCATGTAGTCGCCTCCGCCGGTGTGAAATTTCTGCTGTACGGTCCACCCCTTGTCGGAAATCCAGAGTTCGCATTGTTTGACATGCTTCAGGATCTCCCGGTCTTTTGGCACCAACAGGATACGGGTGGTCTTCTCGCCGTTGACGGCATCCGCCCCTCCCAACGTCACTGTATAGGCGCTTTTCAGTTCGGCGGAGTTACTGCCGAATCCGAGCAGCATGAATTGGTCCACCACGCCGCGGTTCTTTCCCAGTTCCACCACCTGGGCTTCGTTGGATTGCGGATAAAACACCTGCACTTTACCGTCTCCGATGGTCACGCTCTGGCGGCGCGGGTCGGTCAAATCGATGCGGATATGGGTATCGTGCGGCTTGACGCGTTTCACCATGATGGTACCGGAGGCCACGTCATCGACGTTCACCACGTCGGTGTGCGACACCTTCCGAATGTCGGCGGTGAGCCCCTTGAACGTTGCCGAGGCCTGATCCAGACGCGCCAGCACCGCGTCCAGCGGAGTGTCCGCGGCCGGCGCGCCAAGACTCGCGCCGGCAAGAGCGAGCTGGGCGCCGCTCAGCACGAACAAAGTACGATACCAGATCATGGCCAAACCAACTCCTCTCTTCGAAGACGCGGCGCGGACTCCGGCAGAGTACGCTCACTGGCGCGCAAACGCCATGTACCCTTGCAGTTCGCCTTCCGAATCGAGAATCGGCTCGACCCGGGTGACAGACAGGTTACGGTTGCTCATGCGAGACCGCAGGGCCGCGGTCAGCTTGGCGACGCGCTGATTCTCGGCGGTTCCCGCCAGCAACTGCGCATCCACAAAGAACACCGTACTCCCGTTTTCCGTCGGCAGCAGCGCAATGCTGCTGGCGTGTGGAATACGGGGCTGATCGCGGAACCAGTCGCGCGGGGTGAGGAAGATGAACGCGAGGATAATGGCGACGATGACGTCGTACTGCCAACTCGCACGCGGAAAGTCCCACAGGATGAATCGCTTCAGCATCTGCTACTCGATATTGTAACTCAAACCGTACTCAGTCACACGCGATCAAAAAAAAGTCTTTGGCCTGCAACTGTCTTTTATTGCTATGACTTAGCCATTTTTGGCTAGGTTGGGCGCAGGGCTGGGGCAGGGGGGGTGCGCGCTAAACTGAAGTCGGTAGGAGAGTTCCCCATCTAAACCCGCACCGGTCCCGGTGCGGGTTTTGCATTTTCCGGAGGGTAGGATGATTTCCCGTTCGTTTCTTGCGGCTGTGTGCCTGGCTACGTCGTCGTTCGCCGCCCCGCCGCTCACCACTATTCAGGACGTGCTGTACAAAGCCGACGGCACGCCTTTCAATGGCACATTAACCATCAGTTGGACCAGTTTTGAAGCGATCGACCGTTCGGCGATCGAACAGCAGACCACAACCGTTACCGTAGTGAACGGCAACCTGCAAGTGCAACTGGTGCCGACTACCACCGCAACGCCGATCACCTATTACACCGTGGTCTATAACAGCGATGGAATGGTCCAGTTTCAAGAGACCTGGTCCGTGCCTTCCAGCATGCAGCCACTGCGCGTGCGTGACGTGAGGGTCGCAACCACGAATACGGCGGGGGCGGATACCACCTCGCCCACAGTGGAGGAGTCCGACATCGTGGGCCTGATCAGCGACTTGGGCGCGCGTCCTTTGAAGGGCCCAGCATATGCGGTGGGACGGGTGGCGTTGGTAGATTCCACCGGCGCCCTGGTGAGCGTGACCGGCGCCTCCACCGACTGCGTCCACGTGGATGGCACGTCGGGACCATGCGGCGGCACGCAGCCGGGTTTCCTCGATGGCGACACGCCGGCGGGGGTGGTGGATGGCGCTAATACCGCGTTCACGCTGTCCGCCGTACCGAATCCCGCGGCCAGCCTGACGGTTTATCGCAACGGCGTGTTGCAGCAGCCGGGACAGGACTTCACCCTGTCCGGCAACCAGATTCAATTCGTAACGGCGTCGGCGCCGCAGCCAGGGGACACCCTGGTGGCCAGTTACCGGCTGACGGGGAGCACGGATGACACGCCGCAGCTCTTTCCCAATCCGCAGGTGCTGTGCAGCGGGCTCGGCGCGGCCACCAATTCGAGCACCCTGGCGAGCGTGGGCACCTGCACCATCCCCGCCAGCCTTCTGGCCGCCGGAGACCGCCTGGAGATCCGCTTCGACCTCGACCATACCGGTGCGGCGGGCGGCTTCAATTTCGAAGTGCAATGGGGCGCCACCACGGTGCTGTCGCGCAACGCTTCGCCGGTGGACGCGCAGGCCACGGGCCGGGCGGACGCCGCACTGACGGCGGCGGGCGCGCAGTTGAGCCACCAATCGTGGGGCACCGCGCTCCCCTTTGCGGCCGGCGTGGGCACAGCCACGGACGCCTACACGGCCGGCATCACGGTGGTTTTCCAGGCGTCGACGGTGCTGCCGGTGGAGACGGTGACCCTGAGGAATTTCACTGTGGTGCGTTTTCCGTAGGGAAGAAACCGCTCCAAAGAAGGCGGTGAAATAATCGCCAGCAACCGGAATTGGCAGGCGGACCCAGAGGGTACCCCGCCTGCCCCACCTTTGCAGGCAAACGACCTGCCGGTCTTGCAGCCCGATCTGCCGTCGTTTACTTGGTCAGCCCCTGTACGTAGATGGCGTTGTACGCGCCCACCCTGGCCGCGGTACCGTTGACCGTGACGATGTGTCCCATGTGCTCGGCGGCCGAAGCTTTGGCGTCCACGCCGCCATCGCGCCGCGGATCGTGCTCTTCCGGCATGAGCATGTAGAGCGCGCCGTCCTTGGTGAGCAGGCCGACGGGCTGGCCGTTGAGGACGCATTTCTGCCCGCAGGCGCGATGCTTTTCGCCATGCTTGCCGAGTTGGATGTAGCAGGAGAAATCCACGATTTCGCCCACCCGCGTGACCGCGCTTCCGGGCTGTGGCTTGCTGTCCACGCCGGCGGCGACGGAAGTGGCGGACCACGGCTGATCGGGCTTGACCCCGAGGGTGGCCGCCGGGGCGTCCCACGTGCCGACTTCCACCTTCATCTCCGGATGCAGAATGCCGCCCACCGCGGGCGCCTTCTTGGGTGCTTCCTTCTTCTCCTGCGCCAGCATGGCCACCGCCGCCACGGCCGCGATCGCGATCACCAGAATTTTTAGTTTCATGTTTTCCCTCTGTTCTGCAAGCGTATCACACCCTCTCGCCCCGAAAAAAACATTCTGGCCGCCGATGAACGCCGATGAACACGGCTAAAACAGTTCTTTGCTTATCCGTGTTCATCGGCGTTCATCGGCGGCCAGTACTTCTTCTAGCGATGGAACGCATCCCCGGGCCGCCAATCCGGCAGCTTATCCTGATTGGCGATGTCTTTGCCCAGCAGGAAACCGTACTCGGCGGCCTGCGCTAACGCCGTGAAATCCCAATCGCTCTGAAACTCGTCCGAGGGCTGGTGGTAATGCTTGCTGTTGTACTCCTGGTAGGCCTGCTCCCCGAAACCGGCGGGCTTGCCCACGAATTCGGTGGCGTGCCCGATGCTGAACGCCGGAATCCCCGCGTGGGCCAGCGAAAAATGGTCCGAGCGGAAGTAGTGCCCGGCTTCGGGCTGCGCGTCCACCGCGATCCCCAGGTCGAGTCGCTTCGCAATCTGCTGCGCCAGCGGATAGATGTTGGTCCGCTCGGCGCCTGTGATCACCACATTGGCCGCGCGCCCCCAGGGATAAAGCGCGTCGTAGTTCAGATCCACCGCCGTCTTCGCCAGGGGAACCAGCGGATGCGCCGCGTAGTATTCCGATCCCCTCAGCCCGCCTTCCTCGGCTGTCACCGAAAGGAACAGCACGCTGCGCCTGGGCTTCTGCGCGAGGGTGCCCCACATGCGCGCCACCTCCAGGAGGATGCCGCACCCGGTGGCGTTATCGATCGCGCCGTTATAAATGGCATCGGCCGCCACCGGCGTGCCAATCCCCAAATGATCCCAGTGCGCGCTATAGACGATGTACTCGTCCTTCAGTTTCGGATCGCTGCCCGGTATCACGGCCGCCACGTTGCGCGTCTCCAGATCGCGGACCTTCGCCGGGAGGTGGCCGCGCACCTGGATTCCCAGCTCGATCGGCCGGAAGTCCGGCCGATCGCTAGATTGCAGCAGGTCGTCGAGATTCCTGCCCGCCAGCGCCAGGAACTTCTCGCCGGCCGCGCGCGTGATCCAGCCCTGCAACGAAAGCGCCTTCGCCCCGGGCTCCAGTTTCACGAACGGGGCTTCGCGCCCCCAGGAGTTGCGCACCACCTCCCACGGGTAGCTGGCCGTCTCCGTGGTGTGGATGATGATGCAGCCCTTGGCGCCGCGCCGCAGCGCTTCCTCGTACTTGTAGACCCAGCGCCCGTAATAGGTGAGCGCCCGCCCGTCGAAGAACTTCGGATCGGTCGACGGCGGTTCATTGGTGAACATGATGAGCACCTTGCCGGTCACGTCGAGGCCCTTGTAGTCATCCCATTTGAATTCCGGCGCCGTGATCCCGTGCCCTACGAACACGGCGTCGCCTTCGAAGCGCGTATCCGGGAGCTGGGTCTGGCTGACGCCGACGAAATCGTCGCCCCAGCGGAAGTCCAGCGCCTTGCCCCCCGCCGCGGCGCTCAAGGTGGCGCCCGGTTGGGTCTCGATGCCCACCAGGGGAACCTTTTGAAAATATGTGCCGTTTTCGCCCGCCGGTTTGGCGCCCGCCAGCGCGAGTTGGGTGGCGATATACTCGGCTGCGATATCGCCGCCGCGCGTTCCCGTGCCCCGGCCCTCCAGCAGATCGCTCGATAGAAATCGTGTGTGCTCCCGAATGCGTTCCGCGGAAATGCCGGCGTCCTGCGCCAGAACCGGCACAACGGCAATCACCAGTAACCCGATGTATTTGGGCATGATTGGTTTGGTATCCTAAAATTAAACCGTATCACAGACATCACCGGGTAAATTCTCCCATGCCGGACCGGACCCTTAGCCATTCGCGCGCCCTGGAAGCCGAAAGCATTCACATCCTTCGCGAGGTGGCTGCCGAATTCGAGCGGCCGGTGATGCTCTACTCCATCGGCAAGGACTCCTCGGTCATGGTCCGCCTGGCGCAGAAGGCATTTCACCCCGGCCCCATCCCCTTCCCCCTGCTGCACATCGATACCACCTACAAATTCCAGGAGATGATCGAGTTCCGCGACCGCTTCTGCGCGGAAATCGGCGTCAAACTGATCGTCCACACCAATCGACAGGCCATCGACGAGGGCGCCAGCCCCTTCCGCCTGGGAACGCAGAAGTGCTGCGGTCTGCTCAAAACACGCGCCCTGCTCGACGCCCTCGGCGCCGGCAACTTCGACGCGGCATTCGGGGGCGCCCGCCGCGACGAAGAGAAATCGCGCGCCAAGGAGCGCGTCTACAGCTTCCGCGACGCCTTCGGACAGTGGGACCCCAAGAACCAGCGCCCCGAATTGTGGAGCCTCTACAACAGCCGCCTCGATAAAGGCGAGAGCATCCGCGTCTTTCCGCTCTCCAACTGGACGGAACTCGACGTCTGGCACTACATCCACCTGGAGAACATCCCCATCGTGCCGCTCTACTTCGCCAAACCGCGCCCCATGGTAGTGCGCGGAGGCGCCCTGATCCCGTTGGAACATAACATGCCGCTCTTGCCCGGCGAAGCGCCCCAAATGGTGATGTGCCGCATGCGCTCGCTGGGCTGCACCTATTGCACCGGCGCCATACGCTCCGCGGCCGACACGCTGCCCAAAATCATCGAGGAGATGATCCAGTTCCGGCGCAGCGAACGCGAGAACCGCGTCATCGACCACGACCAGGAAGGCTCCATGGAAATCAAAAAGCGCGAGGGCTATTTCTAATGCCGGTGGAGCACCTGAGCCCGGACTTGAACCAGGACGCCACCGTCTGGCTGGAAGCCACCGCCCAGACCGAACTCCTCCGCTTCACCACGGCCGGCAGCGTCGACGATGGCAAGAGCACCCTCATCGGCCGCCTGCTCTACGATTCCAAGGGCGTCTACGAAGACCAGTTGGCCAGCGTGCGCAAGGCCACCCGCAATCTCTCCACCAACGGCCTCGATCTCTCCCTGCTCACCGACGGCCTGCGCGCCGAGCGCGAGCAGGGCATCACCATCGACGTGGCCTACCGCTACTTCTCCACGCCGCGGCGCAAGTTCATCATCGCGGACACGCCCGGCCACGAGCAGTACACCCGCAACATGGCCACCGGCGCCTCCACCGCCAACCTCGCCATCATCCTGATCGATGCCCGCTATGGCGTGCTGCCGCAATCGCGGCGGCACGCGTTCCTGGCCACCCTGCTCGGCATCCCCCACCTGGTGGTGGCCATCAACAAGATGGACCTGATGGAATTCCGCGAGGACGTTTTCGCTCGCATCCAAGACGAGTTCAATAGCTTCGTGGCCCAGATCGAGGCCCGCGACATCACCTATATCCCGATCAGCGCGCTGGACGGCGATAACGTCGTCAACCGCAGCCCGCGCACGCCGTGGTACGACGGCCCGGCACTGTTGGAGCACCTGGAAACCGTCCCCATCGCCCGCGACATCAACCTCACGGACCTGCGCTTCCCCGTGCAGTATGTCATCCGCCCCAATCTGGATTTCCGCGGCTTTGCAGGAACGCTCGCCTCGGGCGTGGTCCGCAAGGGCGACGGCGTCACCGTGCTGCCCTCCGGCCGCACCAGCCGGGTCAAATCCATCGTCACCTGGGAGGGCGAACTCGATGAGGCGTTCGCCCCCATGTCGGTCGCGCTGTGCCTGGAAGATGAGATCGACGTCAGCCGCGGCGACATGCTGGCGCTCTCCGGCAACCTGCCGCACACCGCCCGCCGCTTCGACGCCACCGTGGTGTGGATGAACCAGAAGCCGCTCGAGCTCCACCGGTCTTACCTGATCAAGCACACCACCCAGGTCACCCAGGCCCGCGTGCGCGAAATCCGCTACCGCATCGACGTCAACACTCTGGAGCACCAACCGGCTCGCCGGCTGGAGTTGAACGCCATCGGCGTGGTCACCGTGGAAGCCCAGCAGCCCCTTCTGTTCGACCCCTACCGGACGAACCGGTTCACCGGCAGTTTCATCCTCATCGACCCCATCACCAACGAGACCATGGGCGCCGGCATGATTCTCCAGGCGATAGATGCCAGCGCGGCCACCGGACGGGTGACCGATGCCGAGCGCCGGCTGGCGCGCGGCCACGCTCCGCTGGCCATCTGCCTGCCGCTGGACGATGTGGATCTGGCCTGGGATCTGGAGCGGCGTCTGTTCGACCAGGGCTGCACAGTCCTTGTAATCCGGGAGCCGGAAAGCCTCCGCCAAGCCGTGCGCACCGCGCTCGCCGCCGGGCTGATCGCCATCGTCGCCCCCGCCGGCCCGGCGGATTGGGAGCTTTTGCGGCAGGCCGTACCGGCCGGCCAACTGGTGCGCGCCGAAAACGTGTCGCAGGCGATGGAGGCGGTCGCCCGCCTGGGCCGCCCCCAGGCCCCCCTCACCGGCGGCGAAGGGATTTAGGGCTACCCCGCCTCTTTGCCCTGCCTTAGAACGTATACAACAACGTACCCACGGGTGGTTCCACGAAACCGCCGGCGGTTACGGCGGCCTCGCCTTCCGCGTTCCACACCCGGTAGTAGATCCCGGTATCGCCGAGATACACTTCCAGCTCGGACGGACGCGGCAACGAGCCTTGAATCAGAGCCTCGCTGAGCGGGTCTTCGATGTACTTCTGTAACGCCCGCCGCAAGGGGCGCGCGCCGTAACTGCGATCCGCGCAGGTCTTCTCCAGCAGGTACTTCGAGGCTTCCGGAGTCAGCCGGATCTTCACCTGCTTGGCCACCAGGTTGGCGTTCACCATGTTCACCAACAGGTCGATGATCTTAATCAGGTCGTCGTCGGTCAGCGACGTGAACAGGATGACCTCATCGAGCCGGTTGAGGAACTCGGGGTTGAACGCCTTCTTGACCTCGCTGCGCACCATGTCCTCGATCTTGGTGGAGCCGGCGTCGCCCACCGGAATCGAGAAGCCGAGGTTGCTCCGCTTCTCCAGGAAGCGCGCGCCCAGGTTGCTGGTCATGATGATGATGGTGTTCTTGAAGTCCACCTGGTTGCCGAGGCCGTCGGTCAACTGGCCGTCTTCAAACACCTGGAGCAGGATGTTGTAGATGTCGGGGTGCGCCTTCTCGATTTCATCCAGCAGGATGATGGAGTAGGGGTTGCGCTTGACACGCTCGGTCAACTGGCCGCCCTCTTCGTAGCCTACGTATCCCGGAGGCGAACCGATGAGCTTGGAAACGGAGTGCTTTTCCATGTACTCGGACATGTCGAAACGCACCAGGCTCTTCTCGCTGCCGAACAGGAACCCGGCGAGAGCGCGCGCCACTTCGGTTTTGCCCACGCCCGTGGGACCCAGGAACAGGAAGCTGCCGGCGGGACGATTACTCGCCTTCAGCCCGGCGCGCGAACGGCGGATGGCCCGCGCCAGCGCCGAAATGGCCTTCTCCTGGCTGATCACCCGCTTGTGCAGCTCTTCTTCGATGCGCAGCAGCTTGGCGATCTCTTCTTCCTTGATGGACGTCATGGGGACGCCGGTCCAGCGCGCCACCACGTCTTCGATATCGTCCTTGGTCACGCAGCCGGTGGAAGAATCGTCCAGGTTGTACTTTTCGCGCAACTGCCGCATGTTCTCGCGCTCTTTGCGTTCTTCATCGCTGTAGAAGCGCGCCTTCTCGAATTCGTGATTGGCGATGGCGTTCTCCATGCGGTGCACGATGAACTTGATGCGCTTCTGGATGTCGGCGAGATCGGCCGGCAGGGTGGTCTGCCGCAGTTTGACGCGCGCGCCCGCTTCGTCGATGAGATCGATGGCCTTGTCCGGCAGGTAGCGGTCCGGGATGTAGCGGCTGGAGGTGTACACCGCGGCCTCGATGGCTTCATCGGTGTACCCCACGGCGTGGAACTTCTCGTAGCGGTCCTTGATGCCGAAGAGGATCTTGATGGCATCGGATTCGTTGGGCGGCGGCACCTTGACCGCCTGGAAGCGGCGTTCCAGCGACCGATCCTTCTCGATGGACTTGCGGAACTCCGCCGGCGTGGTGGCGCCGATGCACTGAATTTCGCCGCGCGAGAGGGCCGGCTTGAGAATGTTGGCCGCGTCCAGCGAACCTTCCGCCGAACCGGCGCCCACCAGGGTATGCAACTCGTCGATGAAGATGATGGCGTTCTGATTCTCCATCAGCTCTTTCATGATGGTTTTGAGGCGCTCTTCGAACTGGCCGCGATATTTGGTGCCGGCCACGATCAGCGAGAGGTCGAGCGCCAGGATGCGCTTGTCGGCCAGGAACGAAGGCACGTCGCCCTCGGAAATGCGCTGCGCCAGGCCCTCGACGATGGCGGTTTTGCCGACGCCGGGCTCGCCGATCAGCACCGGGTTGTTCTTGGTGCGGCGGCACAGAATCTGCACGACCCGCTCCAGTTCGTAGTCGCGTCCGATGAGCGGGTCGAGGGTGTTGTCCATGGCGGCCTGGGTAAGGTCGCGGCTGAACTCGGCCAGCAGCGAACTTTCCTTGGGCCGGGCGGACGCCACTTTTTCACTCTGCGAACGCGCCAGTTCCTCGCGGATGGTGGAAAGGCGGAGCCCGCGCTCGTGTAAAATCTCCGCCGCGAAGCACTTTTCTTCGCGCAACAGGCCGAGCAAAAGATGCTCGGTGCCGATGTGCTTGTGGCTCAGCCGCTCGGCTTCTTCCGCCCCGTAGGCAAGCACGCGCTTGCATTCGTGGCTGAGCGGCAAGTCCACGCTGGTGGAAACCTTCTCGCGGATGGTGGTGTGCCCTTCAATCTGCTTGCGAATGGACTCCACCGCGGCGTGCGAACGCAAGAAACGGTTCGCCAGCGCTTTGTCCTCGCGCAGCAGGCCGAGGAGCAGATGTTCGGTTTCGATGTATGGACTCCCGAACTGACTGGCTTCATACCGCGCGAAGAAGATCACTCTGCGCGCCTTCTCCGTGTAACGCTCAAACATAAGAAGTGATGCCCCCTAATACTTTCAAGGATACTCCGTGTGGGCCGCGGGATGCGAACCGGGCGGCCCATCCGGTACCAGTCCACCCTTTTCCAGATTCAGTACGCGGTCGCAGCGCCGCGCGAACGCCAAATTGTGGGTGACGAAGACCGAGGTGAACTGGTGCGACCGGTGCAGGTCTTCGAGCAGTTGAAAAATCATCTCGCTGGTCCGGAAATCCAGGTTGCCGGTAGGTTCATCGGCAAGTAAAACGCTGGGCTTCCCCACGAGCGCACGGGCCAGCACGACACGCTGTTGTTCCCCGCCCGACAATTCCCCCGCGCGGTGCGATGCCCGCGCGCCAAGGCCCACTTCATGCAACCTCGCGAGCGATTCGGCGGCGGCCATAGCGTGCGCGCACCCCCGAATCAACAACGGCATCATCACGTTTTCCTGCGCGGTGAATTCAGGCAGCAGGTAGTGAATCTGCCAGACAAAACCGATCTCCCGATTGCGGAAATCCGACCGTTCGGGCGGCGACAGGGCCGTAATCTCTCTACTTCCGTAGTGTATCGTACCCCTTGAAGGACTGTCCAGACCGCCCAAAAGATGCAATAAAGTTGACTTTCCGGCGCCCGATTCGCCCACCAGGGCGAGCATTTCCCCGCGCTCCACATCCAGGTTGAGGTCTTCAAACACCACCAGGAGGCCAGCGCCCGACCGATAAGTCTTGGTGACCCCGCGCGCGCGGATGTAGGGCTCTGGCATTAAAGCCTACGATAACGCACTGCGCCGGTTTCCCACGTGCGGCGCCGCGAATAAAAGCGTCGCGCGGTGGGATATGCTGGTTCCATGCCGCGATTCCGCCCGCTCTTCTTCGGCGCATGCCTGGCCGTGGCCGCGGCGCTGCTCCCCGCGCAAGCCGTCAAATATGGTCCCGCGCCGGGGCAGCGGGCCGCCGATTTTTCCCTGCCGGACCAGGATGGCCGGACCCAGACCCTGCGTTCCGTGATGGGTCCCAAGGGCCTGATGCTGGTCTTCTACCGCTCGGCCGACTGGTGACCGTTCTGCAAGACGCAACTGGTCGAGTTGCAGCAGAATCTGGAGCGCATCCACAAGCGCGGGCTCGGGCTGGCCGCCATCAGCTCCGATTCGGTGGCGGTGCTGAAGAGTTTCGCCGACCGCAAGAAGATTACGTATGCGCTGCTTTCCGACGCGGATTCGAAGGCGATCCGCGCCTTCGGTATCTTCAACGACAGCATCCAACCGGACGCCATGTCCTACGGCGTGCCCTACCCCGGCACCTACATCCTCGATACCAATGGGGTCGTGGTTTCGCGGTACTTCGAAGACGATTACCGCGAGCGCTTCTCGGCCTCCGACATACTGGTGCGCCAGTTCGGCGACGTGGCGGCGGAGGCGGCGGGGACGGTGCAGGGCAAACAGGTCCGCCTGACCACCGCCGCCAGCATGCCGATGGCGCATCCGGGCGAGCGCATCCTGTTGAGCCTGGAACTCGAGCTCAAACCGAAGATGCACGTGTATGCTCCGGGTGTGGCGGGCTACATCCCGATCGAGTGGAAGCTGGCGGATGGTCTTATGGTCAAGGCGCATGAGCTTGTCTACCCAGCCTCGGAAATGCTCCGGCTAAAGGCCATTGGAGAAACGGTGCCGGTGTATCGCGGGCGCATCCGGCTGACCCGCGAAATCACTTTCGGCGCCGAGAATGTGGTGCGGCCTCTGCTCTCGCCGTCCGGCGAACTGGTGCTGAAAGGGTCTTTCCGCTACCAGGCGTGCGACGACCGGGTCTGCTATCCGCCCGAGACGGTCCCGCTGGAATGGCATTTTCCGTTCGAGGGGCTGGTGAGAGAGCGCGCCCCGGCGGAGCTGCAGAGGAAGGCGCGGTAGGGAGTAAATGAAGAATGCCCCCTCGAAAGGGGTCATGGCAGCCTCGAAAGGCTACGCTACAGGGGGGAGACGCCGGAACATCGCGGCGAACTGCTCCAGGGCGATTTGTTCGGCGCGCAGGCCGGCTTCCGGCCAGGGGTCGATCGCTTCTTTCCCATAGATCCCGGCGAGATTATTGCGCAGTGTCTTGCGTTTCTGGCCGAAGCAGTGGCCGAGGAATCGCAGGAATGCCTCGCGGCTGCCCACGCCCAGTTCGAGGGTGTGGGGCGTCAGCAGCACCACGGCGGAATCCACCTGAGGGGGCGGGCGGAAGCTTCCGGGCTTGACCTCGAACAGCAGCCGCGTGCCGGCGAACAGCGCGGTCTGCAAAGTGAGGTACCCGTACTCGCGGCAGCCGGGCCTCGCGACGAGGCGCTCGGCGACTTCCTTCTGCATTAGGAAAACAATGCGCGGAACGTCCAGGCGGACCGCTTTCTCCAGGATGGGCGAGGTGATGTAGTACGGCAGGTTGCCGGCGATGGGCGCGCGGCCCCAGCGCGCCAGGTCGGTGGCCAGGATGTCGGCGTGCACGATTTCCAGGCGCGGCTCGCCGGCGAATTTCGTCCGCAGGTGTGCCACCAGCCCGGCGTCGATTTCGATGGCCACGACGCGGGCGGCGCGGCGCAGGAGCTTCTCGGTCAGCGCGCCGCGGCCGGGGCCGATCTCGATCACCAGGTCTTCGCCCGCCGGGCAGGTGGCAACGGCAATGCGCTCCAGAACGCTCGCGTTGCTGAGGAAATGCTGGCCGAGTTTTGGCGGCAAGGTGGGCGGCTAGCTCCGCAGCCGGTTGCCGCGGGTGAAGACCACCTGCTTCAGGCCCCACGTGGGCTGGCCACTGACCGTGGCTGGCACGAATTGCGAGAACATGATCAGGCTCGCCATCTCGTCCGTCAACTCGCCGCCAGAGAGGTAGTAATCCCGCACGTGGCCGCGCTCGTCAACCAGCAGGGTCAGCGACACCTCATTGCCATATATGACCGCGTCGCCGGGAAGCAGTCGCGCGTGATCGGCGGTGGCGCCGACGATTTTGCCATCCGGATCGCCCCACTGCACATCGGTGACGGCAACCGCCAGGGGCGGTTCATAGCTGTGGCTGTGCGGGAAACTGAGCGTGGGAACCAACAGGCTGAAGAGCACGAACGCCGAGAGCACGCCGCCGGTGACGGGCACGGCGAAGGGCCGCATCATGTTGTCGAAGGCCAGGCGGGTGGCCGTCATCCAATGCGCCAGACGCGCCGAAAGATTGCGGCGCGCGATGCGGCGCGCGCATTCGTGCGACGCGATGACGCGGAGCTGGGTGGAGAGGGCGGCGGGCACGCGGGGGCGCGCCATGTCGCGCAGGCTCGCGCGCATGTACTGCATGGATTCGAATCGCTCGCCGCACTTGCCGCACACGTCCAAGTGCGCCAACACATGCTCCCGCTCACCGGCCGGCAGGTTACAGTCCAGCAGAAGGGAGATCCGTTTTTGCACGTTTTCACAGCTCATAGCATCACTCTGCCAATTTGGCCACTAGTCGCGGGACCGCGCCCGATTGCAGGCTTCCCACGAGTTCTTCCCGCAGGGCTTCACGGCCGCGCAGGATTCGGGATTTCACTGTTCCCAACGAAACCCCGAGGATTTCCGCGATTTCCTCGTAAGCCAGGTCCGAGATGTCTCGCAGCGCCACGGCTTCCCGGAAGATCGGGTTGATTCTCTTCAGCGCAGCCTCAATCATGATGTGCTGTTCGCCGTCGAAGGCCGCCTCAAAGGGAGAACGGCCGCGATCTGGAATGATCTCCTTCCAATTGCGGGACTCTTCCGGATTCTTATCCAACTCCACCTCGGCGCGCCGATGCCGAAAAAACCAGCGCCGGGCGTTGTGGGCTTCATTCACCGTAATCCGGTAGATCCACGTTTTCAGAGTGCTTTGGCCGCGGAAACTACCCACGTTCCGAAAGACCTTCAAGAATACTTCCTGAACCACGTCGCAGGCCTCGGCCTGATCGTCCAAGAGTCGCAAGGCGAGTGCGTAAACGGGTTGCTGGAAGCGGATCAGCAACTCCTCGTAGGCCCTTTCGGAACCTTCGCGCAAGCACTCTACAAGGTGGAGATCCGCCGCGTCCACCGTTTCCGCTGTACGGTCCGGGCTTAAATCGAAGATGGAAGTGCCCACGGGGAGCCTCACATTCAACCTGATCTCAACGTATCAGGAAAAAGTCCGCCTTGCAAAGGAGTAGACACCCGTAGGGCGAAAAAAGTTCCCTGGTCCGCGAAGTTTTTGTGCCACAAGCACTTGGCGGCGTCCCGCTCGACGCAGCCAAGCGGCGTCATAACGAGGCGTTCACCACGTCCGTGTAATAGTTCTCGTACTGGGGGATGATGCGCTCGGTGCAGAAGCGCTCGCCGGCGTTCCAGCGCCCCGCTTTGGCCAGGCGCCAGTGCAGAGCGTCGTCGGTGAGCAGCGCCACCACCCGCGCGGCCTGCGCCGCGATATCGCCGACCGCCTCCAGGTACCCGTCCTCACCGTCGGTAATGAGTTCCGGGACCCCGCCCACGCGCGTCGCCACCGGCACCACGCCGCACGCCATCGCCTCCAGCGCCGCCAGGCCGAAGGACTCCATCTCGCTCGGCATGAGCAGCACATGGGCCAGCGGAATCAGCCGCTCCACGTGATTCTGCTTGCCCAGAAACAGGACGTCCCGGTCCACTTTCAGGGTGCGCGCCAGGTGCTCCGCGGGGCCACGCTCGGGACCGTCGCCGGCCATCAGCAATCGCGCCGGGACGCTTTTGCGCACTTCCGCCAGAATGCGGATGCAATCCAGCACGCGCTTCACGGGGCGGAAATTGGAGAGGTGGATCAGCAGCTTCTCGCCGCCCGGCGCGTAGGCCGCCGCACCCTTCTTTTCGTTGTCGGGATGGTACAGTTCGCAATTCACGAAGTTCTTGATGACGCGGATCTCGTTGCGCACACCGAAGATTTCCACCGTCTGCTCGCGCAGATTGTCGCTGATGGCCGTGATGCCGTCCGATTTCTCGATGGAAAATTTGGTGATCCCAAAATACGATGGGTCCGCGCCCACCAGGGTGATATCGGTGCCGTGGAGGGTGGTGATGTAGGGCAGGCGGCGCGCGCCCGCCACCATCTGCTGCGCCAGCAGAGCCGCAATCGAATGCGGAATCGCGTAGTGCACGTGCAGCACGTCGAGTTGGTAGCTCTCGGCCACTTCCGCCATGCGTCCGGCCAGCGCCAGGCAGTAGGGCGGGTATTGAAACAGGGGGTAGTTGGAGACCTCCACTTCGTGATAGTGAATGCGCGGCGTATCCGGATCCAGGCGGATGGGATTCGCGTAAGTGATGAAATGGACCTCGTGCCCGCGGGCGGCCAGTTCCATTCCCAGCTCGGTGGCGACAATCCCGCTGCCGCCGTAGGTTGGATAGCAAGTGATGCCGACGTTCACCTGGCCAGCGTAGCAAACCCGATCTGCCCGTGCAGATTCTCATCCGGCGACGCCACGTCCCCGCCGCCGAACCACACCAGGATCCGGCCGCCTTCCACCACCACCGTCGGGTCGCAGATCACCTTGGAGTTCCAGGCCTGCGTACCCTTGTATTGCACCGCGAGCCTGGTCCAGCGCACGCCATCGGTGGAACGCGCCAGCCGCAGATAGCGGTTCTCGGCGAAATCGCGGACCGTGTACAGCATCCAGTAGAAGCCGTCCGACTGCCACACGGCGGGCTCGCCGATTCCGGCTTCCTCCTCATCCATCTCCACCACCGGATTCGACCGCAGCTTCTCCCAGTGCACGCCATCGCCGCTGCGCGCCACGCCGATGCGCTGCCGCGCGGCGCGATCCTGCCCCAGGTAGTAGAGGTAGAAGTAGGGTTCGATTCGGATGACGTAAGGGTCGGCGACGGCGCGCTCGTCCCACGCGCCCACCGGACCCACGTCGAGGACGGGGGCGGGCTCAAGCTGCCACGCGCGCGCATCGGCCGAGCGGGCGAGCGAGATACGCAGCCGATCCTTCGTTCCCGTCTCGTACCAATACCGGAATTGCCCTCCATAAGAAAGCACGCTGCCGTTGGCCGCGATGTAGCTGCCCGCCGCGGCGCGCAGCACGATCCCCTGCTTCCGCCAGTGCACGCCGTCGTCGCTCGTGGCCAGCGCCGTATGCCATTGCCCGTCGTACACCGAATAGAGGTTGACCCTCCCCGCCACCGACGGATTCAGGGCATCGTGGAACTGGTCGCGGGTGAGGACGGGATCGGGCTCCGCCACGAACCGGAATACCAGTGATGGATCGCCCCCACGCACCTCAGGCAACGTGAAGTTGGAGTACCGGCCGCACCCCGAGGCGAGAAGAAGAAGAATAGCCGCCGATGAACGCAGATAAACGCCGATAAGCAGTTTTGCTTTATCCGCGTTCATCGGCGTTCATCGGCGGCCATTGTTCTCTTCACGTCAACGGAATCCTGAATTTGATTCCCGACCCGCGTCCGGGGCGCGATTCCAGCACCAGGTCGGCATTCAAAGAGCGCGCCCGCCGTTTCAAACTGGCCGGACCGAGGCGCAGTAGTTCCAACTCCTCCAGCGAGTACGACCCCGCGAATCCGAACCCGTGGCCGTTGTCGTCGACGGAAATCTCCAGGCCGCGGTCCGTCTTCTCCATGGCCACCGCCACGCGCGTTGCTCCGGCGTGCTTCTGCACGTTGTGCAACGCCTCGCGCACCATTTGCAGCACTTCGAGGGTCATCTCGGGCGGCAAACCTACCGGCGAGTTGGTCCCCAGGAAGGTGACCGGAATCCCGCTCTCCTTCTGGAAGCTTTCGGCGGCGCGGCGCGCCGTGGCCACCAGGTTGGCGCCGTCCACGTCCACGGGCCGCATGGCGTGCAGGAACGTGCGCAGGTCGCGCACCTGGGTTTGCGCCAGCGCCTGCAATTGCTTCAGGTCGGCCAGCCCCGCGTTGAGGTCCCGATCCATCAGCTTGCGCAGGATCTCCAGCCGCATCTGCAAACTGATGAAGCTCTGCAAGGGCCCATCGTGAAAATCGCTGGCGATGCGCACGCGCTCCAGTTCGCGCGCCTTCTCCGCCGCCTTCTCCGCCTCGAGCAGCTTCTCGCGCAACTGTGCGATTTCGAGGCCGCGCTCGCGCTTGTTCACGGCGAACGCACAGGCCACCACACCCGCCACCACCACGGTCCGCTCCAGGGCCAGCGCGCCGTAGGGCAGCACAGCGCAGAACACGGCGCAGACGGCCACAATCACCACCACTTCCACGGTGCTGTAAAAAGCCAACGCTTCCCCCATCAGGAACAGGAACAACGCGCTGGCCAGCCACAACCTGCGGTCGGCGCCATAACTGGCCACGATCAGGAAGAAGACGGTGTCGCCGAACAGGGCCAGCAGCCCCAGCATGCCGGTGTGACTCCGGCCGCGCAGCGCCACCACCACCGCATACACCAGGTAAAGCGCCATCACGCCGTAAAACATCGGCACAACCCCGCCTGGCAGAAACAGGTAGGCGGCCGCCGGGGCAATGGCAGCCAGCAGGACCCGGACCCAGGCCGCGTAGCGGGGCCACGTTAATTGTGGCGAATATAGCACGATCTATTTCCGGTACAGATAAAGAGTGTGACTCCGGCCTTCGCCGTCGTCAGCGATGTTCTCCACCTTTTCGGGCGTCCAGTTGCGGAAATCGAAGTCCTTGGCCACGATGCGCGCGCCCTTCTTCAACTGCCTGTCCAAGAGCGGCTGAACTTTGTTGTTCACCGCATCCGGCAACAGGTACACGGTAACCAGGTCGGCGGAACTGTAGTTCTGTTTTAGCAGATCGCCGTTGACGATGTGAGCGTTCTTTTCCAACCCCAGTTTGAGGATCTTCGCGGCGCTCTGCTTGCAGAGATCCTTGTCCAGCTCGACCCCTACGGCTTCGGCATGAAACTTCTGGGCGGCCACGATGACGATGCGGCCGTCGCCGCTGCCCAGGTCATACATCTTCTCCCCGGCCTTCAGTCCGCCGAGGCTCAGCATCTTCTCCACGATGGTTTCCGGAGTGGGGTAGTAGGGCGCAAGCTTCTCCGCATCGCCGGTTTGGGCACTCAGGGCGGCACAACCGGCGGCCAGCAGTAAACAGGCTCTCCGCATCTCCTCTCAATCCTACCCCAAACTCCCGATGCCGGCGGAATTGGGATTTTTTCCACCGTTTTGTGGAAAATCCTGTGGAAATCTCCGTGTGTAACGCGTCTGAAACTCTCAAATATTTGTCGTTAAGCAACATTCTGCACACGAATACAGCAAGCTTTGCCAGGGGTGAATTAAGCTGTATCGATACAAGTAATTGCGGGGAGTTTACAGGGCGCTTCCGGGCCGACTTTGTTCCATTTTGGAACATGGCGGCAGCGGCACTGCACCGTCGGCGGCCCCCGTCCAGCGGGGCGGCCAGAACTTATTTGCCCAAGGAGGCGGCCCGCTGCTTGCATTGCGCCGCCAACTTTTCAGCGCCGCGCGCGAGAATTCCGACATCGCTGCCCACGGCCACGAAAGTGAAGCCCCATTCCAGGTAGCGCGCCGCCGCGTCGGCATCGGACGTCAGGATGCCGGCCGCCTTCCCGGCGGCGCGAATGCGCGCGCCGCCCTGGGCAATGGCGGCCTGAACCTCCGCATGATTGGGATTTCCCAGGTGCCCGAGATCGGCCGCCAGGTCGCTGGGCCCGATGAAGATGCCGTCCACGCCCTCGACGGCGGCAATGGCCTCGATTTCGCGCAGGGCGGAGACCGTTTCCACCTGAACCAGGACACAGATGTGCTCATGGGCACTACCATGATAGTTGGGAACGCGGCCGTAGAGATTGGCGCGCGGCGCCACCGAGACGCCGCGGATTCCGAGCGGCGGATAACGCGTCGCGGCCACCGCCCGTTGGGCCTCCCCGGCGTTCTGCACGAACGGAACCAGCAGGCCGCGCGCGCCGATATCCAGAATCCGCTTGATCAGGACGGCGTCGTTCCACGCGCAACGGACCACCGGCTCGGCGGTTCCATTGACCATGGCCTGCAACTGGGACAACACTCCGGGAACCTCGTTGGGAGCGTGCTCGGTATCGATTACGATCCAATCGAAACCGGCGCCGCCGATGATCTCCGCGGCGATGTTGCTCGCGAGCGAACTCCACAAACCAATCTGCGGCCGCCCGTCGAGCAGCGCGGCTTTGAAGCGATTCGGCGGGAGGCTTAGGTTATCTTGGGACAAGATTTTTCCTCCGGCAATTCGTAAGAACGCGATCTATTGAGAAACATTCGTCATCATAGCCTCAAAGCGAGGGCGCCTCGATGGAACCTGCCCCCGGCGCGTACCGTTCCTTCACCATCAATACATAGGAGAGGACGCCGGCCACCAGAAACACGCAGCAGGCGAGCATGGGCGCGTCGTAACTGCCGGTCTTCTGTTTGAGCCAGCCGGTGAGGATGGGCGCCACGATACCCGCCACACTGGCCGCGCAGTTCTGCACCCCGGAGATACGCCCGATGGCCGAGGCGGGGATCAGGGTCTGCGTTAACGCCCAATAGTTGGCCGTCGCCAGCCCCAGGCCGGAGAGCGAAACCACCGAGAACACGAGCGCCACGGGAATCGACGTAGCCTGCGCGCCGATCAACTCCGTGCAGGCGACCGCAAAACCGGCGATGGTAAACCACTTCCGCACCGTCACCGGATTGCCGCCGCGCCCGATCACCAGATCTGCCGCCCATCCCGCCAGGGCGGCCACAACGGCCATTCCGCCGAAGCTGAAGAAGGTATACAGGCCCATCCGCGAGAGCGAGAGATGGCGGCGCTCCATGAAATAGGCGGGCATCCAGGTCATGCAGAAATACACGAAGTACATGTAGGCGAAGGTGGCGATGACGGTGCCCCAGGTCACGGGACTGGCCAGCAAGCGGTGGAACGACACCGCTTTGGCCGCACCCCCTCCGGCGGACGGCGCCGGGGCGCGGTCGCCGTCTTTGACGAGCAGCATCCACGGGATCAGCCAGATGAGACCGCCCAGGCCCACCAGCACGAACATGGTCCTCCAGTCGTGATGCAAGATCAGCCAGGCGGCCAGCGGAGTGCCGATGGCGGGGCCGATCTTGGTGCCCGTCATGTAGAGGCCCACCGCCAGCCCGCGCCGGCGCTCGGCGAAGTTGAGGCGAATCCACCGGTAGCTCGCGGGCGCGACCACGCTTTCGCCCACGCCGAGCAGAATCCGCAAGGCGATCAACTGGGCCACCGAGCCTGCCAGGGCCGCTGCCGCGGAAGCCACGCACCAGAACAGGAAACTGAGCGCGTAGGGCCACTTCACGCCGTAGCGATCCACCACCCACCCGGCCGGTATCTGCAGCGCCGCATACGCCCAGAAGAACGCCGAGTTCAGCAGACCGCGATCGGTGTCGGAAAGGTGAAACGAGCGGATGAAATCGGGGGTGACCAGGGCGACCGAGAGGTTGGATCGCGACGCGTACGCAATGATCATGCCGAGGCTGAGCAGCCCGATCACGGCCCAACGCCGCCCCGCGTCTTCCTCCGTGAGGATTCCCGCGGACGACGCCGAGGCAGAACCCGCAATTTCTGGATTTCCGCTCATACGGGAACTCAGGTTCGGAAAACGCCGCCGCCAGTGAAACCGCTAGATCCAGACCTTTTCCAGCGGCACACCGCGCTTGCACATTTCGCAACGCGCCGCGTCGGCGTAGTAGCGCGCGTCCAGCTTGGCCAGATAGTACAGGGGCAGATTGCCGAAATCGTGGGTGTCCGGCGTGGGCTGATAAATAATCACCGCCAACCCGACCACCGTGGCGCCGCGCGATTCCAACAGCCGCTTGAGCTCATCCAGGTTCTTTCCGGTCCGCAGGATATCGTCCACCAGCACCACCTGCTCGCCCGGCTGCTGCTCCAGGTACTGCCGGAAATGGAGGGCTTCGCCGTCATGCTCGCGCTCCGCCCAGTACACCTGCTTGGCGCGCAGCGCTTCGGTGACGCCGTACGCCACGGGCAGCCCGCCGGTCATGGGGACCACGATGGAAAGCTCCGGCACAATGGCGCGGATTTCCGGGTTGGCGCGCAGCAGGCGGCTCAACCCGACACTGAGCATGCGCTGATACTGGTAGTAGCGCATGGCCAGCGGCACCTGCAGGTACTCGTTGGAGTGCAATCCGCTCGGATACTCGAAGTGGCCCTCGCGCAGCGCGCCGGTCTCGCGCAGCACCGCGACCACTTCCTCTTGCGTCGGAATGATGTGCATCGTCTCTCTCCGCCCCGGGCCCGGGGCTTCAATTCGCCCCGCGGCCAGTCAGCACGCGGGGAATAGTCTGCAACAGAATCTTCCAGTCTAACGCCAGCGACCAGTTGTCGATGTACTGCATGTCCATCTTCATCCAGGTCTCGAAATCCACGTTGTCGCGGCCCGAGATGGCCCACAAACAGGTCAGCCCGGGACGCATGCGCAGGCGGCGCCGCTGCCAGCGCTGATACTGCTCCACCTCGCTCGGCACGGCGGGACGCGGACCCACCAGCGACATATCGCCGCGCAGCACGTTCCACAACTGCGGCCACTCGTCGATGGAAAACTTGCGCAGATAGTGGCCGATCGCGGTCAAGCGCGGGTCGCCGGGAATCTTGAATGCCGTCTCCCGGACATTCAGATGTTCCAGGTCCTTCTTCATGGCCTCGGCGTTTTCCACCATGGACCGGAATTTGTAGAACAGGAACAGCCGGCCGTTCAACCCGCAGCGCACCTGGCGGAAGATCGCCGGTCCGGGCGACGTCAGCCGGATGAGCAGCGCAATGGCCGCCATCAACGGCGACAGCACCACCAGACCGGCGGCCGCGATGGCGACATCCGTCATGCGCTTCAACAGCAGTCTGATTTCGTCGTAGGGAGCGGCGGAGAACGTCAATAGGGGCGTTTCTCCGAACCGGTCCAGCGATACCGTGCTGTTGACGTGCGGAAAGAAGTCCACCGCCACGCGCGTGCGGACGCCTTCTTCGTCGCACATCAGAAAGATTTCTTCCAGTTCCGCCAGGCTTTCGCTGCCCACCGCGAAGATCACCTCGTCCACCACATGCTGCCGCAAGATGGAGGGCAGATCGGCGATGGGCAGGACCTGGTAGAGCCCGCGCAGTTGGATCTGCGCCGGCGCGCCGGCGTTCTCGCTCAAGAAGCCGCGCAGGCGGATTCCATACTCGCTCGATTGCTCCAGGCCCCGCGCCATGCGCAGCGCGCGCTCGCCGGTGCCGGCCACCATGACGTAGTGCGGGGCCGCGAACTCGCGCCGGATGACTCCCACCACGCGTCCCGCCGTGAGGCGGAACAACAGCAGCAGCACCCCCGCGTAGGCCGAATAGAGAACCAGGAAGAAGCGGCTCAGATCCAGGCGGAACACATATTCGAAGACAATCAGGCAGAGCGCCCCATAGCCGCACTGGCGCGCCACATCGCGCAGGATTACGCGCGGATTGCCGATGTCCAGTTTTTCGTAGACTTCCAGCCACAGGCCGATGGCGACCCACGCCGCCAGGGCAAAAGTGAGCACCAGCGCCTTGCGTTCGACGGTGAGATAGAAGGCGCGCTCCAGATGCAGCAGGACGCGCGTCTGGTAAGCCGCCTCAAACGCCAGCGCGGCTAAGAGGACGTCGGACAGTGCAAACAAAACACGGGCTTTACGATGTCGTCCAAACATCCGGATTCAGCATATCACGCGGCGCGCCGCTCAGCGCCCCGCTCCTGGCGGCTCGCTTCCGGCGCCTCGGCCGCCAGCCGGCAAACGCACCGCTCTCGCCGGTAAAACCGGGGCGCTGGCCGATTTCCGCAAGACTCCGGCCAGCCGCCACCGTAAGCTGAACTCATGCAACCACATGAGGATTGGCGAAACAGAAGTTCTCTTCAGGGCATCGTTCCGGCGCTGATCGTGATCGGCATCGGAGTGCTGTTCCTGCTCAACAACCTGAACATTTTTTTCATTCACGACGTTTGGCGTTTCTGGCCGGTGATCCTGATCGCGGTGGGGCTGGTGAAGCTGGTGGATTCGCCATTGTCGAATGCGCGGATCACCGGCGGCATCCTGGTGGGCGTGGGCGCGCTTTTTCTGGCCGACAATCTCGGCTTCCTCAACCTCACCTGGGAAAACTTCTGGCCGCTGGCGCTGATCGGCGCCGGCGTGCTGATGCTGTGGCACCGGTTGGCGCCGGCGCCGATATGGGCACGGGCGGGGACCGCCTCCGGCATCCCGGCGGGGGCCCACGAGGGCACGCTGAATGAGTACGCGCTATTCGGCGGCGTGGAGCGCAAGGTGACCACGGACGATTTTCGCGGCGGCCAGGTATCGGCCATGTTCGGCGGCGTGGAGATCGATTTGCGGCGCGCCGGCATGCGTGGGGACTCGGCGGTAATCGACGTCACCAGCATGTTTGGCGGCGTGGAATTCAAGATTCCGCAGAACTGGATCGCCGTGGCTTCCATCGCCGCCATCTTCGGCGGCTTCGGCAACAAGAGCGTGCAGCCCAGCGCGGACACGCCCGGGGTGAAGCGCCTCTACATCAAAGGGACGGCGATGTTCGGCGGCGTGGGCGTGAAGAACTGACACCAGGATGCATCCCCTCCTAGCCACGCGCTGGCGGACGCTGGCGTACCTTGCCGGCTGGGTGCCCATCGTGGCGCTGCTGGACTACCTGATGTGGGCGTCCGGCGGCGCATCGTGGGTGCGCAATACGGCGGTGCTCGGTCCTGCCTGCTTCCTGTTCGCGTTCGCCTGCCTTTCGGCCGGGCCGATTTGCCGGGTCCGGCCGCTGCGCCTGGCCGACGGCGCCATGTTGGCGGTGACCTGGGCAGGCGCGGCGGCGGCAGCCGGCGCCATGTTCAGCGGCGCCGCCTGGGGACTGGCACGGATGGAAGGGCTGCCCGCCGCGCACCTGGACCTGCTGTTCGGCGTGGGCATCCTGCTCTACCTGCTCTCCGCCGGATTGCACTACGCGGCGCTGGCCGCGGAGGAAGCGCGCGAGGCGGCGCTGGCGGTGGCCGAGGCGCGGACGCTGGCGCGCGACGCGGAGTTGAACGCCTTGCGCATGCAGATCAATCCGCACTTCCTCTTCAACAGCCTGCACTCGATCGCCGCGCTGGCCACGGTGGACGCCGTGCGGGCGCGCGAGATGTGCATTCGCCTGTCGGACTTTCTGCGCAGCAGCCTTGGCCTGGGCGAGCGCGACAGCGTTCCGCTGCGCGAGGAACTGGCTCTGGCCCGCAGCTATCTGGAAGTGGAGCGGGTACGCTTCGGCGCGCGCCTCCAATTCAGCGAGAACATCCAGGAATCCTGCCAGGATTGCGCCGTTCCGGTGCTCTTGCTGCAACCGCTGGTGGAAAACGCCGTGAAGCACGGCATCGCGGGACTGGTGGAAGGCGGCGCCATCCGCCTGTCCGTGGAACGCCTCGGCCCGAGCGTCCGCGTGGCGGTGGAGAATGCGTTTGACCCGGACGCGGCGCCGCCCAACCGGCTCGGCATGGGGCTGCCGCAGGTGCGCCGCCGCCTGGAACTGCGCTATGGCGGCGCCGCCAGCATGCAAGCCGGCGGGGGCGAAGGCGTCTATCGCGTGGAGTTGCGATTCCCCTGCGAGCCTTCCATGGCTTCCAGCAGCCGCGCGTAGCCGGAGCGGCTGACGGGCAGCCGGGTGCCATCGGCCAGTATGGCGACACGGCTTTCCTTCCCGTAGGGCTCGATGCGCGCCACCCGTTCCAGGTTGACGATGGCGGAACGGTGGATGCGCACGAAGCAGGCGGGGTCGAGGAGGGCTTCGAGGGCGGCGATGGGCTGCTGCTTGAGATAACTCTTGCCTTCGCTGTGCAGCGCCACGTAGTCGTCCTGCGCGAGAACGTAATCCAGCTTGCCGATGGGAATCACATGCACGCGCGTGCCGTCCTTGACCACGATGCGTTGCGGGCGAACGCCGGCGGGCCGGACCTCGGGCGCGAGTTCCGGCAGCACGCGGCGTTCTCCCAGTCGGGCCAGCGCCCGCTCCAGCGCCCGCTCGAAACGTTCCGCGCTGAAAGGTTTGAGCAGGTAGTCCACGGCGTGGGCGTCGAAGGCGCGCATGGCGTACTGGTCGTATGCGGTGACGAAGACGACCACCGGCGCCTGCGAGGGCTCGATCAGTTCGAGGACTTCGAAGCCGTCCAGTTTGGGCATCTGGACGTCGAGGAAGAGCAGGTCGGGGCTGGTTTCGGAGATGGCTTTGACCGCCTCGAACCCGTTGGCGCATTCGGCGGCTACCACGATCTCCGGATGCGCGGCCAGCAACTCGCGTAGATACCCCCGCGCCAGTTCCTCGTCATCCACCACGACGGCCTTTAATGTACGTTCCATCACAGTTTCCGATACGGCTGGCGATCTTGCGAAGGCCCCGGATTAGCTATTTGCGCCGGGTTTCATTTGTGCGACAATGAATAACACTTAATCTTAGCAGGGCCACCGACACGGGCAAGGCGGTCGGGAAGGCGGATTGTGGGCCAGAAAGCCGAAACGCCGTTTGACAATATCGAGGGGTCGCACGAGTATGTCCGAATGCTCGCCGAAGCTGTGGACGAAGCCCGGCGCGATGTCGAACAAGAAATCGCCGCGGCCGAGCAGGATCGTGCGGACCGCCGTAAAGAAGCTCTCCTTCTGGTTGCGTTTAACTTGGCCAAGCTCAACCTTCATATCACCAGCAGCCGGCGCATTTTGAACGATCTGCGCAGCTTGCGGCGCCTGCTTCTGGCGGAGCGCGGTCTACCCGCGGAGGACGAAAGCGAGGTCGGCGCAAGCGACTAAGAGGCACTACAAAAGCGCATCACACGATACACGTGTAACAGGTGTATTCTGCCCGTCTGGTCCTTTGCTTCAGGTATCCCCATTTTCCCTCCTTGTTTCCAGATTTTGTCCGTTAGCGTTGCAAAACCATTCAGTCTGCGACGAATACTGACGTTTTCTTAAACACTCCTACTTGACAGAGTGCGGCGACGAGCGTAGTATTTAGGGTCGTTGCACCAATTCCAAAACAGCACTCGGTAGCGGTGGTTTGTGGGGGACCCCGTATGACCTTTCAGATCGGCGAGAAGGTGGTGTATCCCAACCAAGGTGTTGGCACCATCGAGAATATCAGTACCCGTTCGTTTGGCACCGCTTTCGAAAAATTCTACCTGCTGCGCTTTGGCTGCAGCATGACGGTGCTGGTGCCATTGGCCAACGCCGCCAACATCGGGCTGCGCAGGATAACCAAAGACCGTGAGATTTCGCGAATCCTCTCCTACCTGGCGATCGGCTGGTGTCCGCTTACTGCCGACTGGAAGGTCCGCTTCAAGGAGAACAGCGACAAAATGCAGAGCGGGGATCTGCTGAAAGCTGCCGAGGTCTTCAAGGGTCTGCTGCAACTGCACATCGATAAGCCGCTCTCCTTCCGCGAAAAGAAGATGCTGGACCGGGCGCGGCACATGCTCGTTTCGGAGATTTCGATTGCCCGCGGCGTTCCCGAAATTCATGCCGTGGCCTTGATGCAGCGCGCCTTGGCCAAGAGCGGCCTGACTTTGCCCGCGACTCTGTAAGGTCCACCACACCAATCGTCACGGGTTCGGCGCGGGGGAGACGGTTTTCCGGCGTGGCGGGGTAAAATTGACTCTTTGCCATGTCACGAACCCATACTCCGGTCACGAATGAACTGGCGGACTACATCCGCCAGGTAACGCTGCGCGAACCCGAAGCGCTGCGCCAACAACGCGAAGCCACCGATCCGCATCCGCAAGCCTCCATGCAGACCTCGCCCGAACAGGGCCAGTTGCTGCATCTGCTGGCGCGCCTGGCGGGGGCGACGAGGGCGCTGGAGGTGGGCGTGTTCCTGGGCTACAGTTCCGCCTGGGTGGCGCTGGCGCTGCCCGAAGGCGGCAAAATCGTCGCCTGCGACCGGAGCAGGAAGTACACCGCCCAGGCGCGGCGGCTGTGGCGCGAGGCCGGCGTGGAAGACAAGATCGAATTGCGCCTCGGTCCCGCCCTGGATACGCTCGATGCCCTGATCGCCGAGGGGAACAGCGGCAGCTTTGACTTTGCCTTCATCGACGCCGATAAAGCCAACTATGCGAACTATTACGACCGCGCGCTGGCGCTGGTGCGTCGCGGCGGCCTCATCGTGATCGACAACGTGTTGTGGCACGGCGATGTGACGGACGCCAGCAAGACCGATGCGGACACGGAGGCCATTCGCGCCTTCAACCGCAAACTACGCGCCGACGAGCGCGTGGCGCTGAGCCTGGTGCCGCTGGGCGACGGACTGACACTGGCGTGCAAACTCTGACCGCGCCCACCATCTTTCCCTGCTACGCGGCGGCCGATCGCGGCATCGCGGAGCGCCTGGCGGCGTTATTGGAACGCGGCGCCGACGTGCGCGTGTTCCTCGACGAAGGGCAAATGGCGGACGGCGCGGACCTCGCCGAAAAGGCGCGCGAGGCCCGCATGGCGGATATCGTCGTCGTGCTGTTCTCGCGAAATTCTTTGCCTTCGCGCTGGCCGCGCGCGCAGTGGGAAGACGCCCTGGTGAAGGAGCCGGCGGAGGAAGGCGTGCGCATCGCTTTCGTCAAGTGCGACGATTGCATCCCGCCGCGCGTGCTCACCCCCATGTTCGACGCCGCCCGATTGCGCGAGGTGAAGCGCTGGGTGCGCGGCAGCGAACCGGGCGAACCGCCCGCCGCCGAATTCTCCGCCGACCTGGAGGTGCTGGGCATTGCGATCGCCGACCGTCCGGGCGCGGAAACCGTGCGGAACATCGCGCTGGCCCGCGAATTCGCCCGCGCCTTTGGCGGCGATTTCGACGCGGTGCTCCACCTCGATTGCGCCACCGGCACGCTGGCCGACATGGCCGGCGATCTGGCGTGCCAGGTGGGCCTGCATCTGGAAGGCGAGTTGGCCGCCAATCTGGAACATCTGCGCATTTTCTCGGAGGCGCGCCGCTTTCTGATCGTGCTGGAAGGCGGCGCCCCCGCCGACCTGACCTTCGGCGCGCGCTGCTCGACACTCATTTCGACCGAACCCGGCGAGCCCTCGCAGGACGCCTTGCGCCAACTGGCGCGCGCCTTCGATGCCGTGGAGGATTGGACGGAGGCCTGCCGTCTGGCGCGTCAGGCCCGCCGCGTGGCGCACGAGCAGTTCCGCCTGGCCGAATGCTTCGAGATCATGACCCAATGGCGGGCCATGGCGGAGGAGCACGACGATCGCCCGGCCGTCGACGAGGCCAGCCGCGAGCTCGTTTGGATTCTGGATGGCTGGGGCCGCACGGAAGAAGCCCGCCAATTGGAACAGACGCGCGCCATGGAGTTCGACGAGCAGTTGCCGTTGTTCTTCGGGTAATATCGGAATACAGCGATCTTATCTATTGAGAACTATTCTTATGCTTGATAGAGTGAAGAGGAGAAGCAACCGGGAGGCTCGGCATGACCACGGTGACCATATCGCTGCCAGAAACATTGAAGACGTTCATCGATGAGCAACTCGCCACAAAGGGGTACGGCAACGTCAGCGAGTATTTCCGCTCGCTGCTCCGAGATGCGCAGGAGCGCGACGAGGAGGCGCGGCTGGAAGCTCTCCTTCTTGAAGGGTTGGCCACGGGCGGCGATGACATTCCGTTGACGCGCGCTTTCTGGAAGGAACTCAAGGCCGAGGCCTTGGACCTCGCCAAGAAACACAAGACGCGGAAAAGGAGAGCGTGAAGCACATCATCAGGCCAGCGGCAAAGGATGACATTATCCGGCAGTTCCGGTATTACCTGTTGGAGGATGCGCTTGAAGCCGCAGTCCACTTTCTCGACGCCGTGGATGAATCCATTGAAGCCATCTGCCAGATGCCGAATATCGGCGCGCCGAAACCTGTCAAGAATCCGATCCTTTCCGGGCTACGCTCATGGGCCGTAAAAGGCTTCGAGGACATCCTCATTTTCTACATCGTTCAGCCTGACGCCCTGCGCGTCGTTCGCGTTCTGCACGGGCGGCGGGACATCCAGCGAATTCTCGAACGGGAGAAGAACCCGTCCGTTTACTGAAAAACGGAAGGAGGCTTACATGCGGCAAACCGTCAAGTCCTTATTCGCATAAGGACAGACGAGGCCTGGCGGCGCCGGCCGCGAGGTCAGAATCCAGGTTACCGGATACTGCCTGACCAACCTTTCAAAATCCGCCGGCTCAAAGTGACCGAGCCCGCGCTCCGCCCCCACCTGGTTCTCCCATTCCGTGGCCAGCCGCGGGAACAAAGAGACGGCCCCGCTATCCTTCACGTAGTCCGCCAGCACGCTGCGCTCCGCCACCGCGCGAAATCCGTGCGCATCTTCTCCCGGAGCCGTCATGTAGTTCGGATCGGTGGCAAACACCGCGTCTTTGGGTGTGTGCTGGCGGATCCACAGGAAGGCGGACATCCAGGTGTTGCCATTGTTCGATCCCGGCCACTCCACGTGCTGGCTGGCCGGGAACGAACTCCGCTGCACCAGCACCATGCCGAGCGCCAGGGGAACGAAGAGCGCCAGCCATCGCCAAACGCTTTTCTTGATTCCGTACTCTCCGATCAGCCCGCCCAACAGAACGAAGAAGATGACGTACAGCAAATGAAAACTCCGCATCGGTTGCAGGCGGGTGTAGACTTCCAGGCGTTGCGGGATGGTCAGGATCACGGCGGCGGCGGTGAACAACAGCCCGAACGGAATCAGGCTGCCCGACAATTCCCGGAACGCGGGCAGCGTGCGGCGGGGACGGGCCACGGCGAACCACCACAGCACGGCCAACGGCGCGAACACGCCGGCCCACTCGTACCAGGCCCACGTGGAAACGAAGAAGAACGTCCGCGCCAACAGACATTCCCGCGCGGCTCCCTGCACCGGTGCGAAGTCAAACAGGGCCGGCAGACCGATCATCGCTCCGAGCACCGGCTGGGCAACGCTACGCAATGCCCTGCGCCGCCTGACCAGTTCCATGCCACCGATGAACAACAAGCCATAGACCGCCATCTGCGGATGCACGGCCGCGGTCAATACGAGCCACGCCAGGGCGCGCAACGGCCGGTTCGATAAATAGCAGGCCACCGCGAAGAGCGTCGTTGGAGTGGACAGAGATCGCGCCGTCAGGTACGGGTCCATGATGGCCAGCGCCGTGCCGGTCACCGGCACGCTGAGGGTGGCCGCCAGGACCGCCACGCCGCTCCACCTTGCGTAACTGCTTTCAAAGCAGGTGCCGAGAAGCTGCCATGCCGCCAGCAGGAGCAGAAAAATGCTCCCGATGTGCCAGGCGAAGATCACCAGGTCGATGGGCAAATGGGTCAGCCGGGCGGAACCGCCTACCAGGTCCGAAAAAATCGAAAGGTGCGCGTGCGACAGGAAGAACTGAGCGCCGAAAGGGTACAGATCGGGGTCCGCCACGCGCTTGATGGCGGGCACATAGATCGCAGCGTCATCCACGCCCAGGTGGTAGCCGTGGACCAGCACCGCCAAGCCTGTGATGGCGCTCAAACCCGGCAAGGGCGACTTGGCCCACCATCTGCCGCACGCTTCAAAAAATGACATCGAAATCGCCCGTGAAACGGCGTCCTCTCTGTCCGAAAAACAGACCAAATGCCGGATCGGCGATGTTGTTATGGAAGGCTTCGGGATTGAAGTGGTTGGTGAGATTGTACGCGCTCACCGACAGCCGGACCGTGTATTTGGGATTCACCTTGATGTCCTTGGAAAAACGCGAATCCACCGACAGGAAGCTGGGGAATCTTTGCGCATTGGGCACTCCCACGTAGTTCTGCAGGGCGTCCGTCACGGCATAGGGAAAGCCGCTGCGAAATTCGATCAGCGGTGCGATGCGGAAGCCCGCCGGAAGCTGTACGACTCCCCACGTCAAAAACCGGTTCGGTACGTTGACCGGCAGATTGCCGAACTGATTGGGGCGAATAATCGGCACCGGAAAACTGCCCAGGTAGTTGGCGAAATCGTTCAAATCGCCGCGCGCTTGCGAACGCACATAGGAGAAGAACAATTGGCGCTTGTCATTCATGCGCAGGCGGGCCGTAGCCTCAAACTGGCGATATCGCGATTGCCCGCCCCCCGTCAACAGGTTCGAGCCCACACCGCCGTTGGACGGGCCCGGCGGCACCGGGTTCATAATCACCAGTCCGGCCGATTGCTTCTGGGTATAGCCGATCCGCATCAGGAGACGCTGCGTGAGGGGCTGCTCGATCTGCACGTTGCCGGTGTCGCTGCGCGGCGAAAAATTCCCCTGGTTCGTCTCCTGGAACACGAACGCGGATTTCGTGCTGACCGTGCCCAGTCCGTTCCGATAGAGCGACGGTCCGGCGGTAATCTGCCCGCCGGGTCCGAACATGGTGACGATCTCATTGGGGTATTGGGCAAACGAATAGACGCTCAGCGGCACGTGGTCGTAGAACCATCCGAAGCCCGCACGCAGCACGGTGCCCAGCTTCTCGAACGGCGTCCAGGCAATGGCCGCGCGCGGCGCCACGCGCAAACTCTCCGACAGCTCCTGCGACTCCGTGCGAAGACCCAGGTCCACCGCCAGCCGCGGCGTGATCAGCCAGTGATCCTGCCCGAAGAACGCGTACTCCAGGTCCCATCTGAGGAAGCGCAGCCCCGGCGTGAAAGTGACGCGTTCCAGCAACTGGTTCGACGCATCCACAACGTTGAAGGGCCGCTCCGTCACCACGCCGTTGTCGGTGCTTTCCGCCAGGTACGCGCCCGTTTTATAGTTGTGCGTCCCCCCCAGCCAGTGGACGGCCCCGAAGGAATAGACCGGGGTCCAGCTCAGGCGGGAAGCGTCGCGGCGCTGCTCGGCGAAATAATTCCCGCTATTGCCGCCGGGGGCGATGGTCAGATCCTGGGTGCCCTGCGCCCAGACGTGCGCGTCGAAGTGGGTCACCGAGAAGGTATTTTCGAAGAGCCCGCTCCCCAGCGTCCATTTGTCCGACAGGGTGACGGTGATATTGTCCGTGGCGGCGTCCGGCGATGTCGCCTCCGGATTGAAGTAGTTCATATTCACGTAGGCCATGCGCTGCGGCGCCACGTGAACGGTCGCGGTGACAAGTTGCTTCTGGGATGCCACCCAGTCCACTTGCGCGAAAGAGTTGAACCCTTCCTGCTTTTTCTGGTTGTAGGGGAAAGGCAGTTCGTAGACCTCGGTCTTGCGGACCGCGTATTCCAACCCTTCGGAAAAGTAGAGCTTTCCCGCCACGATGGGCCCTTCCACGTTGATCCGCGGCGTGGCGTCGCGCAGGCCGCGCAGGTGGTAGCTGCGAATGATGAAATCGGGAAACGGATCGCTCAACTCCCACTTCCATTTGTCGCCGCCGCGCCGCGTGGCCACCGAAACCAGGCCCGCCGTGAACCTTCCGTACTCGGCCAGGAAAGCCGTCTGATAGACGTTGATGGTCTCTACGCTGTCGATGGGCACGGTCAGTCCGAATTGTCCGGTTGCCGGGTCGGTGACATCGGCCGAGTTGACCATCAGCGCGCTGCGATGTTCGCCGGCGGCCGACATCACCAGGCCGCCCCCGGACACGCGCATCACACCCGGCAGCAATGGCAAGGCCTCCGTTACCGTCGGCGGGCGTCCAGGCAGCTCTTTGGCGGTCTGCGCCGAGATCTCGTTGGACGGGGACGCGCCCTGCTCCAATGGAGCGACGGCTCCTTTGACTTCGATGCTCTCCTTGGGCGCCATGGCCGGCGTCAACATCAACTCCACGGAAGAGGGCAATTCGAGATTGTCCTTTTGCACGGGTTCGAATCCGTCCTTCGAAGCATGGAGTTCATAATGCGCCGGTTTGAGCGAATCGAACCGGGCGTGGCCGTCTTCAGCCGTCTGCGCAGAAGCGACAACCGTTCCGCCAGTCTTCAATTCTACGCGAACACCCGGGACGGGCCGGTTGGACGAATCGACTACCGAAACATCGAGGCTGTTTGCAGCGCCCTGCCAAAACAGAAGCAGGGCAACCAGTACGGGGAATGGCATCAGATCGGCATTCGTCTTTGATTTTATGGACGCGTCTATGCAATCCCCAGTTTCACCAGGCTGTTCGTGGGAGTGCCGGGGCTGCGAAGGGCGCCCCACGGGCGAGATTGCCCTTCACGCTATTTTAGCTCGTCCGGGAGCGGCAGTGTGACGGCGCCTGGTATCCGTCAAATGAAACCGGTGGCGCTATATTGGCGTGGCTCCGCTCAAAGTGAGGATGGTATTCAGGAACGCTTTCAATTCCGGACACTGGTTTGCGGCCACGGTCAGGTCTTTGCCGCGGAGGATTCGGCCCGCGTCGCGCGGCTTGGAGTAGCCATCCCGGCAGGTCCCGACTCTGAAGATCTCTTGAATGTGGCGCGACGGCGGCCGTTGCGCCAGAGTTCGTCCGGACTGTATTCCTTCAGCCATACATCCAGATCAAGTTCGTCCGCTCTTGTCAGTCTGGTCATGCCATCTTCGGTCGAGTCGAGGATCACCACTTCCGAGGGCTCAAGAAACCGGATGAGCGTATCGGAGTGGGTCGCGACAATGATCTGAGTGCGCTGCGAAGCCTCTCTCAACTGGTCGGCTAGCAAGCTCAGCAGCTCGGGGTGAAGACTGACATCTGGCTCGTCAAGGAGTGTAAGTGATGTAAGTCCCGGGCTCTGCAGTAACGTTGTTAGCCATAAGAACCGCAGAGTTCCTTCCGACAATTGGTGCGTGTAGAGCGGCTTCGAAAACCCACGCTCACGCCATGCCAGTGCCAGCGTACCCGCTGCAACCGGCGGGAAATCCAGCCGTTCAAATCGTGGAAACGCGGCGCGAAGCGAATCTTCGATTGCATCGAACCTGTTACGGTCGGTCTGTTGGAGATAGAAGAGACAGGAAACAGGTCTTCACCGTTTCTTCCGGGCAACTCGGCCGGCCCAAGGGACTGCGGCAAGCGGACGGGCGAGCGAGGTTCAACGCTCAAGACGTGATAGAAGGTCGAAGATGCAAGCCGACGCCGGAAATCCTCCGGCTCCTGAAACATTTTGGGAACCTGCGCCAGCGAAGTCTCCAGAGGATTGTGCTCCCACGTCGGGTGCGTGAGTTTTTTCTTCTCGGGATCGTAATACTTAACTTCCCTTTCAAGCGAATCGATATGAAGGAATGGCTTGGGATGAGGCTTCCTTATCTGGCTGAGCGTCTCTTCCCGGATCGCGTGGGCGATTCCTTGAGGACGAACCCACAACGCATATTCAAGGGGTTCCTGACCCGGAACCTCCATCGTGATGGCTAGTCCGAGTTCCCCGGCCCTGTCATAAGTGAGCACGTTTGACAAGCCTGACAATTCCGAGATCGACGAACTCAACCTTCCTTGGGCGGAGGATGCCAGCAAAGACAATACATCGAGTACTGACGTCTTTCCCGTTCCATTCGCGCCGATGATCGCCGATAGTGGGCGCAACTCCAGTTTCACGTCGTATAGGCGGCGAAAGCCCTGGATTGCGAGTTGGCCAAAGCGTATCGAGGGAGGATCCATTCTATTCTTCCGGCCCCAAAAGAGCGGCCGTTCATTCAGTGTACTCTGCTGAAGCGGCAGCGATTATCGGCGCCGGCACGGGGGGCTATTTTAGCTCGTCCGGGAGCGGCAGTGTGACGGCGCCGGTAGCGGCCCACTCGGCGCCGCGCACGAAGGTGGCGATGAACCCGGGTAGTATCATAGCGGCGGGATCGTGTCCGAGGGCAGTGGTGAAGACGCGGCCAGTGCCGAACGTAGTAGTCCAGAGCATGGGTTGATTCAGACCGGGGCCGGGAATGGGTTGCTTCTCGCCGGGTTTGTACAGCGCATGGTCGTCATAGGCGGTGGCCAGCACGTGATACGAACCTTCCGGCTGCCACTTCAGATTGGCGTACAGCTCGTCATTGGCCTGCGGGAAGGTGGCGCGCATGCCGCGCGTAATCGGATGCTCGCGGTCGGTGACGGTGACGGTGAAATCGTGGCGCGCCGAGTGATGGCCGTTGTTGGGGCGCCAGTTGCCGGCGCACATCTGTTCGAACTCGGTCCAGCCGACAAAGGCCGCACTGGAAAAGTGGTAGACCACCAGGCCCTTGCCGCCGCGCACGAAGTCCACGAGCGCGCTGTCGGCCCGGGCGCCCCAGCGCAGCGCGGGCTTGTTGCCATCGTAGTAGTTGAGCACCACCAGATCGTAGGGCGCGAGGGTTTCGGGGCCGGCGCCGCGGAACTCCTCGGTGACGCGCACCTCGAACCGCTTGGTGTCTTCCAGTAACTTGCGCAGCACCGGCGTGGTGGCGCGCCAGTCATGGCCGTTCTGGCCGGTGATGATGAGTACTTGGATCTTCGGCGTCTGAGCAGGCGCGGGCTGCGCGATTCCCAACAGGAACAGGCAGGCGGCTCCGAGTTTTAGAAACGCATTCCCCATGACGCCCCAATTCTAGCGCTATGTGCGGGAGAAAGAATGCCCCCATGAATGGGGTCCGCCCAGAGGGCACCCGGCCTGAAAGGCTACGCTACTTGTCCGCCAGCTTTTTCCCCGCATCCAGGCTGTCGAAGTTCAGGATAGCGTTGAACACCAGGAAATAGCTGCCCTTGGTCTCGGCGCGCCACATGGGATTGTTGGAGAACAGCACCACGTGGCCTTCGCCATACGGGGAATCGATCACCGCGGCGTGCTGCGCCAATTCCGTGCCGCCATCGAGCAGGCCGCTCACCAGGAGGTCCGGCGCATTGGCGTAGCGCAAGACCACGCGCGGGCGCGCCGCCGGGGGAATCACGTTGATCGGGTTGCGAAGCTGCTCGCTGGTGAGCGGCGTGGCCTCCCACACTTCGGCGTGCGGCTCTTCCGGTATCTCCACCGGGGAGCGCCCCTGCGGCAGATCCGGATCGTCGGCCGTGCCGCGGCCGGTGGGGCGTTCGCGTTCTTCGGGGCCGCCGCGCCGCCCGCCTCCGCCGCCGCCCGCCATATTCGTGAGGCCGAAAACCGGCGGACTCGAGGCGAAGATCGCCAGGTTGTCCTTGTAGCCGTAGACAATCGGGCTGGCCGCGTCCACCATTTTGGAACGGAGCGCCGAGCCGGTCACCTTGAGCCGCGTAGTGGTCCCGATGGTGACGCCGGGCGTGAAGCCGAACGCCACGGCGAAATTGGCGGTGTCGTTGGCGGTGATCAGCAATCCGCCCTTGCGCACGAACTCCTGCAAATGATCGAGCCCGGACCAGCCGAGGCCGGGACGCATGTCGTCGGTTTTGTCGGTCTTGCCCAAATTCGGCGTGAGCTGGGTGACTTTCCACGGCAGCGGATTGCCGTACATCGGCATGCCGCTGACAATCGCCTGCGGGTTGCCGCGCCCTCCTCCCGGCCCAAACACGATCACGTCGTATTTGGAGCGCAGGTCGGCGGCTTTGGACACGGTCTGCGTGCTGATGTACTCGTAGGGAATCTTCAGGCGGTCGAACTCCAGGCGCCACCAGCCTTCGGCCTGCGTGCTCTGCCACGTGTGCATGAGCGCGATGCGGGCGGCGCGCGCCGGATGGGTTTTCACCGCGGGGGCGCTGGCCACGGCGTAAGCCTGCACGCCGAGTTCGGCGGCGGCTTTGGCGAGGTCAATAGCGGCCACGTTGCGCACGACGAAACTGCCGCGATTGAACTTGTGCCCGGCGGCTTCGAAGGGCTCCTCGGCGGTATCGAAGGTGGCGTTGGGGAATCGATAGCGCAGGGTCATCAACGCGTTGTCGGAATTGTGATTGATCAGGAAGATCTCGCCCGTGCTTTCCACGCCGCCGGGCGCCTGCACCGGACCCGGAAGCTTATCCATGGCGGCTTCCAATACCTTGACGTCGGTGACGCGCGACACCTGCACGTTGCCCAGTTCGCCGAAGGTCCAGCCGGTGTCGTCGTAGATGCTCTTCTGCGGATCGTTGGCCGCCCAGTATTGGTAATCGAGCAGCGCATCGGCGATGCGGCTGTAGGGCTGATCCATGCGCAGAACATAGCTGCCCGCCGGGAAGGTGCGCGGCTCGGGCTTGGGTTTTTCCGCGGGCTTGGCGGGAGGAGTGTCGGCTGCAGCGTCGGCATCCGTGGTTGCGGCCCCGCCGCGTCCGCCGCGTCCGCCGCGCGCCGGCGCCTTCTTGGCCGGCATCATGACGGTGAAGGGCGCGGTGGCGCGGGAGATCTCGCAGCCCTGATCCTGCAACATGCGCAGCAGGTCGGCTTGCGCGCCGGGGCGCGGATCGTCGGACGGGAACACGTAGGCGGCCGGTCCTTCGGTGCGCGGTTTCTCGATGGAGCGCTTGGCCTTGAGGTAGAAGTTGCGCAGGAACAGCTTGTTGTTGCCGGCGAAGTAGTGGAGCGCGGTCAGCACGCCGGTCTGTTCGTAATTGTTGTTGTTGCGCTGCGACCATTGCGCCTTGGGCAGCGGCGGATTCTGCTTGAACCAGGTGCGCGCGTACTCATTGGGGCGCAGGCTGCGCTCCTCGGTATCCGCGCCGGCGTTGCCGAACGTCTCGTAGAGGCGGCTGATGCCGTTGTGCATGGCGGCGATGAACATCAGGTAGCTGGGGGACCAGGTGTCGAACGTGCCGTGGGCGAACACGCCGGGCATGCCGAACTTGGTCATTTCGGAAACGTTGTTCCAGCCCATCATCTGCCATTCGTCGGCCAGGATCGGGTCGATCCACGCATTGTAGGGGCCGTCGCCGACGGTGTTGTCGTAGAGATAGGGCACCGACTCGTGCAGGTCGTGGAGCACCTGCGCTTTGAATCCGACGAAGGTGTTGAGGACGTTGCGCGTGAGTTGCAGGGTGAGCCCCATGGAGTCGCGGTTGTTATCGTGCGCCACGTAGTGGCCCCAGTAGATCAGGGGCGGAAACTGCTTGGTGGGGTTTTCGCGGTGCCAGCGATAGATGTCCACCGCGCGGTCGCGCCCGTCGACTTCCACCACGGGAGTGATGAGGGTGATGACGTTTTCGCGGATGGACTTGATGAAGGCGCTCTCGTCCACCGCCAGGCGGTAGGCCAGTTCCATGAGCGCGGTGGGCGCGCCCGTCTCGGTGGAGTGAATGGTGCCGGTGATGTAATAGATGGGCGTGGAAGCGGCCACCAGCTTTTCGGCCTCGGCGTCGTCCAGCTTGATGGTGCGCGGATCGGCGAGTTTGGCCAGGCGGGCGCGGTTCTCGTCGAGCGTGGCGAGCAGGCGTTCCGACGCCACCGCCACGGCGATCATCTCGCGGCCTTCCTCGGTCTTGCCGATGCTGAAGACTTTGACGCGCGGGGTGGCCTTCTCCAGCATGCGCATGTAGCGATAGACGTCCGCCGAGTAGGGCAGGATGCCGGGCGCTCCCGCGATATCGCCGAGCACCACTTTGGGAGTGGGCACGGTCTTGGAGGCGGGCAGGTAGTCGGTGAGCGGCGAGTTGAAGAAGGTTTCGGTAGTGTACTCTCGAATCTTCTTGGTGTACTCCTCATCCACCGCCTGCGAAGCATCGCGGCCGGGCTTCAGAGGGACGTTGGCAACGGGCTGGCCAAAAAGGGGAAGCGCGAGCAGCGTCGCGGCAAGACACCGGAAAAATCTCATTTCAGTGACTATAACTTAATTGCGGGGGGACGCGGGGCCAGGCGGCAACCCGGCGCGCGACATGGATTGCGGGGGCACTGTGGAAGGGCTGGCCATGGCAATGACGCTGAGCGTCCTCTGTGCCGACAGTTTCCGGCCGGTTGGGACCGGGGCTGGGGCCGCGGGGCGCCGGTTGGGGTGGGGCGGTGGAGGGAGTTGACGGAACGAAGCCAATTTGAGGTGAAGTGGTCTGAGGTGAGGGCGGTAGGGACGGGGGTTCGGCGGGTTCGGCAGCCGGTTCGAGGGCAGGTGCGGGGGCGGGCGAGGCGGCGGCTTCGGCCTGGAGTTTGGCGAGGGCGTCGAGGGTGCGGAGGCGGGCGCGGCGGGTGGCATCGAGGCGATACTGGAGTTTGGAGAAGGTGGTGGAGTGGCAGGTGACGGACTGTCCGAGGGGGTACTTGGGCGGGTCGCGGTATTTGTCGTCGGTCTGGTATTGCCAGGCTTGGGTTTCGGCGGCGCGGAGGCGGCGGAGCATCCACTCGCAGTAGATGAGCTCGTCGACTAATCCGCGGGCATCGGGGGTAGCGGGTTGGTGGTGGAGGTAATAGTCTTCGGTGAGCTGTTCGAGGTCGGCGAGGTTCTCGGAGGGGAGGACGAGGGATTGGGCGTGGATGCCGGTTTTGAAGGCGTTCATGGAAGACGTGGCCTTGCCTGTGACAGAGGTGGGGCCGGTGGATTTTTGGGCGTTACGGCGGTTGGCTTCTATTTGTCGGAGAGTAGACATAGTGGTTCCGGGGGGGTTGGCAGGCGGAAGCGCCTGCCCCACTTTGAGGATAGGGTGAGGATTTCGGGGATTCGGAGGTGAAAATCTGTAACTTATTGGAAATAGGAAGAAAAGGGTCAGAAATGTTTGTGTCAACGAAAACCGGCCCGTCGGATTTTGCCGGCAGATCGAGAGTGAGCGACACGGGACATATGCGTTTGGCCGCTTTTCACTGACTTATGGGGCGAGTCTATGGGGCGAGTCTTTTGGGGGGCACTACCCAGTGCTTGTGCCTGGCCGGCGCGGGCAGACAAAAGGACGGGAGTCGCGTGTGGCCGGGAGAAATCGGCCGCGAATGCGCCACGTTTCCCACAACGCGACTTCGGGTCAATCATGGCCACTTCCACGATTGCCATGCCACGAACCCTACGAAGTCATGAATGGCGACGGACTAGGGCGATTCGACGATTCGCATAGCGGGTGTTTGGCCCAAGCGCAAGCGAATACTCCGTGGCGTGAGTTAGAATCGCATAGACGGGCGCGTGCGCATGGTGAGCCGAATGCTCGATTCTATCCGTTGTACGACCGCTAAAGAAGGTTAGGGCAGTCCAATGCAGGGCTTCCCTCAATACGCGCCATCATCCAAACAGGGCAATGTTGGCGTCAGTATTGTTAGCAGAATCGTGGAAGACAAATTCGGCTGGCTGTTTAAGCGGAATCATCAGGAACACGACTTCGGAATCGACGGGCAGATCGAAGTAGTGACTGATGAAGGTGCTGTGACTGGCCAAATGCTCGCGTGCCAGATCAAGAACGGGCCTTCATTTTTTCGCGAATCGAACCGTTGGGGATATATCTATCGCGGAGAAACGAAACACTTCAACTACCTCGCGAACTGCTCGCTGCCGGTCATCATCGTCGTTTGTGATCCAGCTGCGAAAGACGGATATTGGGTTCGCTTCCGCGCGGCAGACGCCGAAATCACCGATGCGGGATGGAAGGTGACAATACCCTTCGGCAACCGGCTTTCCTCATCGAAGACGGAGTTGCTGGCGTTGGTGCCGGGCGTGACCGACCATCTGTCCCAGATGCAAGAGTATTGGCGAGTAAACAACCTGCTCTTCGGGAGCGAGCTCATTATGTTCGTTGTCGATATTGAGGAAGTGAGATCGAGGAATATCTCACGGGTCATTCGCGTCCAAATTAGCTGTCTGGGCACTTTTCGGGCCTTGAGAATGTTGAACATAGCCGAGCCTTGAGCCTGGGCACACCTCCGCGCCTTGGCCGGGGCTGAGGTAAGTGCCTTGCAC
>JBEKDV010000002.1:0-79645 GCA_050014175.1 Candidatus Solibacter sp.
CCTCGAATCCCTTATCGTGCTGCCCCAGCAAATGATAGGAACCGCCGCGCGCCACGTACACTTCCGGGTTTTTGGGGTCGAGCTGCACCGCCTGCTGCCGGTCTTCCAGCGATTCGGCGTACATCTTCAGGCGCACGTAAACGGCGGAACGCGCCATGTAGATGCGCGGGTCCTTGGGATCGAGCTTGAGGGCTTCGGCGTAATCGGCCACCGCGCCCTTGTCGTCGTTCAGCCGCTCGCGCACCGCGCCGCGCACGCGCCACGCGCGCACGTCGTCGGGTTTCAGCTTCAGCGCCTCGTTGAGATCGCTGCTCGCGTGGGTGAAATCGTTGACGCCGGTGAAAGCCAGGGCGCGCTCCACCCAGCACTGCTCTTCGTCCGGCTTGTGCGCGATGCAGGCATCGAAATCTTCCACCGCATCGCGATACTTGCGCTGTTCGGCGCGGGCGATGCCTCGCCCCAGGTACGGCGCGGGATTGTCCAGGCGCAGCTTGATGGCCTTGGTGAAGTCTTCCTCCGCCAGTTCGAACTGCCGGACCTCGCTGTACGCCTTGCCACGCGCGGTGTACACTTCGGTGCGTTCCAGATTCAGGTTGATCGCCAGGTTGTAATCGTGGATGGCGCGTTCCGTCTCGCCGATTACCGAAAAAAACTCGCCGCGAGCCAGGTAGTTCTCCGCGCCGCCCGGCTGGATCTCGATCGCCTTGTCGAAATCGGCCTGCGCCTTCTGGCGGTCGTCCGCGGCCAGGTAATCGCGGCCGCGCGCCCGCCACGCCTCCGCGTTGGACGCGTCCGCCTGGATGGCCTCGGAATAGGCTGCAATCGCCTCTTTGCGCTGCCCCTCCTCGTCCGCTTTCTTGCCGCGTTGCATGGCCGCCAGGGATTTTTTCTTATCGGGCTTGGTGTCTGCCGCGCCGGCAGGTAGAAGCCCGGCCGCCACTGCCAGAAACACGGCCAGTCGCGCCGTTCGGGATGTTGAAAGCCGCATGGAACCTTCTGAAAATAGTGTACACTCGGAAGCGTAGGTGAAGTTTTCGTCTGGTGCACGGGAAGCTGGTGAGAATCCAGCACAGCCCCGCTACTGTAAGCGCGGAGAATCGGCCGAACAAGCCACTGTTCCGGTAACGGAATGGGAAGGGCGGCGGATTTGACGAGGCGCAAGTCAGGAGACCGGCCAGCGAATCGCTACAGACCGGCTCTCGAGGGAGGAGCCTGACATGTTACGCAAAGTCCCAGGCCCGCTCGCCTGTTTTTTGATTTGTTCCGCCTGCCTCTCGGCTGCCGAGATCAAAGGCAAGATCGTCGATCCATCCGGGGCTCCGGTTTCCGGTGCGCAGATTGCCGCCGTCAACCGCGTCGGCGTGGTGGCGCAGACCACCGCCGCCTCCAACGGCAATTTCCAGTTGGACGTTCCCGAAACGCCGGATACGCGGCTCGTCGTCGCCGCTCCCGGCTTTAGCACACGCACCCTGGCGCTCGATCAGGCAGCCAGCGTGCAGCTCGAAATCGCCCCGCGAACCGATTCCGTGCAGGTGGTGGGCTCCACCATCGACCTCCCCGCCACCCTGCAAGCTTCCAGTACCGACGTGATTCCGGTGAGCCGCGTGCGCAGCGGCAACGAGCCCTTCGCCATGGACCTGCTGCGTTACGTTCCCGGCGTGGCGTTCAATCAATCCGGCGCCCCGGGCGGCGTCGCCAGCCTCTTCCTGCGCGGCGGCAATTCCAACATGAATCTGGTGGAAATCGACGGCGTCCCGGTGATTGGATTCGGCGGCGGCCTGGGCTTCGATTTCGCCCACATCCCCAGCGAAGCGGTGGACCACATCGATGTCGTCCGCGGCGCGCAATCCGCCGTCTATGGCTCCTATGCCAACTCCGGCGTGATCGATTTCGTCACCCGCCAGCCGGGCGCCGCGCCGCAATTCGATCTGCTGGCCGAAGGCGGCAGCCACAACGAGCGCCGCTTCGCCATCACCGGCACGGGGACCGTCGCCGGCTTCGGCCTGCTGGTTTCCGCCTCGCGCTACGATAACGATGGCCTGGTGACCAACGACGATTACCGCAACGAAGACGTCCTATTGAACCTCACGCGGCGCTTCGGCCGCCAGAGCCTTGCCGCGCACGGCTACTTCGATTCCAGCGAAGTGGGCGAGCCAGGCCCCTGGGGTTCCGATCCCAAGCACATCTTCACCGGCATCGACACCGTGAGCCGCAGTAAGAATAACTTCTCCGAGTACGGCGCGCACTATGAAGCCGACCTCTCGCCCCGCCTGCGCGAGGAGTTGTTCGGCAGCTTCTTCCTCTACAACAGCGGCTATGTGAGCCCGTACGGCTTCAGCTTCGGCAAGGATCTGCGCGGGCAGGGCGAAGCCCGCACCATCGTCAGCGTGTCGCGCCACGATACCGCCTCGTTCGGCGTCACCGGCGCGCACGAATCCGTGACCAACAGCTACATCACCGACGCCAGTTTCTCCACCTTTCCGCTGGAGCGCGACGAAATCGCCGTTTACGCCGAGGACCGCTATGAGGTGGCGGGCCGCCTGTTCCTCAGCGGGGGCGTGCGCGCCGAGTTTTTCCGGACAGCGTCGATTCCCGGCGATGGGTACTCCCGTCCGCTCTTCCCGGCGAGTAGCATTTCGCGCGTGAATCCGAAACTCTCGGCGGCGTATGTCGCCGGCGGCACACGCCTGCACACCTCCTTTGGCATGGGGCTGCGTCCGCCCAACGGCTTCGAGCTGGCCTTCACCGATAACCCCGCGCTCAAGCCGGAGCGTACGCGCAGCGTCGATGCCGGCGTGGAGCGAAGGTTCGGCTCTCTGCTGACACTCGACGCAACTTACTTCTATAACCGCTACTACGACCTGATCGTCATCCTCGGCGGCTCGCTCACCGCCTTGAGCCACTACACCTCCGCCAACCTGGCCAACTCGCAGGCGCAGGGCGGGGAGTTTTCGGCGCGTCTGCGGCCGGCCCGGTCCGTGCTTGTCACCGGCTCGTACACGCTGCTCGGAACGCGCATCCTTTCGCTCGATGGTTCCAGCAATCAGGCGCCGCTGCCGTTTACCGTGGGACAAGAGCTGACGCGCCGGCCGGAGAACTCCGGGAATGTGGTGGCCACCTTTACCCGCGGACGGCTCGCCGCCGATCTCTCCGGTTACTTCCGGGGCCGCACGCTCTACGAAGAACCGAACCTGGGCGCGAGCAATGGATTATTCTGGAATCCCGGATTCGCCAACGTGGGCGTCAACTTGAATTACACTCTCGGCCGCGGCGTGACGGCGTACGGCAATTTGCGCAATGCGCTGAACCGCCAATACGAGGAAGTGTTCGGATACCCGTCGCCAAAACTGAATTTCGTCGCCGGCCTGAAATGGACCATTGCGAGGACGCAATGAGGTTCGTGAACCGCACAGGCGAAATCGCCTGCGCCACCAACGTACGCGCAGTGCCCGCCGTGGTGGGGCAGGCGCTTTCGCCTGCCAATCCGAGCGAAGCTCGGACGCCTTTGCTTGGAGCCGCCAATGACTAAAGAACCTTTCAACCAGCCCCGCCTCGCCATCAATCGCGTCTACACCCGCCAGGGCGATAGCGGCGACACGGCTCTCGTGGGCGGCCAGCGCGTCCCCAAGGACGACACGCGCATCGCAGCCTACGGAACGGTCGACGAACTGAACAGTTTCCTGGGCGCCGCGCGCTCCACCGTCAACCAACTCGCCTTTGAGGAACCGCGCCTCGCCCTGCTGGCCGCCATCCTTCTGCGCGTGCAGCACGAGCTCTTCAATCTGGGCTCGATTCTGGCCACCCTTCCCGAGGACGTGCATCCCCGCCAGCCGCGCGTCACCGATGCCGAAATCGCCCAGCTCGAAACCGAAATGGACCTCATGAACGAGGACGTGCCGCCGCTGCGCTCCTTCATCTTGCCCGGCGGCAGCCGCCTCGATGCCGAACTGCACATCGGCCGCACCGTTTGCCGCCGCGCCGAACGTATTGTGGTGACGCTTGGCCGCACGGCCAGCGTGCCGCCGGAAACCATCCGCTACCTGAACCGTCTGAGTGACGCCCTGTTTGTCTGGAGCCGTTGGGCCGGCCACGTCTCCGGCGCCCCCGAAACTTTGTGGGAGCCAAACCAGTCCGCCTCCGGGCAACCGGATGATAGATAATCGAATAAGGAGAAATCGATGCAGAATGATACGGCGAGGCCTCTGGCCTCTGGTCTAACTGTCCTGGGAGCCGTGGCGCGGGTGCTTCCGCACCTGCCCAACTTCGCCCCCGTGGGCAGCATCAGCCTGTTTGCCGGAGCCCGCATGAGGGGATGGCAGGCCTACGCGTTGCCATTGGTCCTGATGGCCGTGACCGATCCATTCGTCGGCGGCTATAGCGCCGCCACTCCGTTGATCTACACCGCCTTCCTGATCAACGTGTGGATCGGCACCCGCCTGCGCGGCACCGAGAACCCGTTGAAGATCGGCGCCGGCGTGCTATCGGGCAGCCTGGTGTTTTTCCTGCTCACCAACTTCGCGTGGCTGGCCGCGAGCAGCATGTATCCGCACACGCTGGCCGGCGTCATGCAGTGCTACATCGCGGCGATCCCGTTCTACGGGCGGACGCTGGCGAGCGACCTGCTGTATTCGGGGGCGCTGTTCGGCCTGCACGCCTGGCTCAGCCGCATGGTGGCACGCTCCGAGCGCGTCCATGCGTTGCAGACGGCATAAAAGGGTGGGGCAGGCGGGGTACCCTCCGGGTCCGCCTGCCGATTCCGATTGTGAAAAAAGTCCTGCTTGCCTGGAGTTCCGGCAAAGACAGCGCGTGGACTCTGCACGCGCTGCGCCGGCAGAACATCGAGGTCTCCGCGCTTCTCACCACGCTCAATGAGGCTGCCGATCGCGTGGCCATGCATGGTGTGCGCCGCGCTCTGCTCGAACGGCAGGCGGAGGCCATCGGCCTGCCGGTATGGCAGATCCCGCTGCCCTTTCCCTGCACCAACGAGGAGTACGAAGCGCGCATGGCCGAGGCCTGCCGCCGCGCCGCCGCCGAGGGCTTCGGCACCATCGCTTTCGGCGATCTTTTTCTCAAGGACGTCCGCGCCTACCGCGAACGCCAGTTGACGGGCTCGGGGCTGACGCCCGTTTTTCCGCTCTGGGAACTGCCCACCGCCATCCTCGCCCGCGACATGATCGATGGCGGCCTGCACGCGCGGCTCAGTTGTATCGATTCCCGCGCGCTCGATGCCACCTTCGCCGGCCGCGAATTCGACCGTGCCCTGCTCTCCGCCCTGCCGGAATCCGCCGACCCCTGCGGCGAAAACGGCGAGTTCCACACCTTCGTCTACGATGGGCCGATGTTCCGCCAGCCTCTCGCCATCGAGACCGGGGAAGTGCGCAACGTGGATGGCTTCATCTACACGGATCTGCTGTGACCGTTGGTGGGGCAGGCGGGGTACCCTCTGGGTCCGCCTGCCAACTCCGCGGCGTGGATGGCTTCATCTACACGGATCTTCTGTGACCGAGCGGCGCTCGGCGCGTTATGATGAGCTTGTGACATGGCGCTGATCGCGGTTTCGGGTCATCCGGGGTGCCGTTTCGAAGAGGTGGCGCGGTTCAGCGCACAGCGGCTCGGCTTCGAGCTGCTGACGCAATCGCGCATCGGCTCGCTCTCCAGCGAGGAGTTCGGGGCGGATGCCAAGATCCCCGACAAGGCATATTCCAGCCTCGTCACCTCGATTCTGGCGCGCCTCGCGACCCAGCACCATATCGTGTTTTGCGCCGTGGGCGGCGAACTGCAGAGCCGCCACTTCCCCGGCATGCTGCGCGTTCACGTGGTGGCCCCGGAGAATGTCCGCATCGGCAACCTGATGCTGGATCGCCGGCTGGAGCGCCCCGCCGCCCGCCAGTTGCTGCTCGATCTGGAAGCCGCCGACCGCGCCGACCGCAAAGCCAAGTTTGGCAAGACCAAAGCCACCGCCGAACTCTTCGATCTCGTCCTCAATGCCGAAGCCTTGACCACCGAGCAGATGGCCGACCTGATCGAAGCCACCACCGCCGCCACCGGGCTCAAGGAACGGGGGCTGCTTTCGCCCGCCGCCGAACAGCAACTGCAGTTCCAGATGCGGCTCAAACTGTCCCGCTTCGGCATCGTGCCGCACGGCAACATCACCCTGCGCAAGAAAATGTTCGCCCACCCCAGCGAAGAGATGTTCGCCAACCTGCTGGATTTCTACCGCATCGCCTGGGAGTACGAACCGCGCAGTTTCCCGGTGAGCTACGCTTCCGATGGCAGCGTGCTGGAAGCCTTCAGCCCCGATTTCTACTTACAGGAGTTCGATCTCTACGTGGAGCTCACCACCATGAAGCAATCGCTGGTGACCCGGAAGAATCGTAAGGTGCGGCTGCTGCGCGAGCTGTATCCCCAACTGAATATCCAGGTCTTTTACCAGAAGGATTTCGAAAACCTGATCTTCAAGTACGGCCTCGCGGCGCGGCCGGTGCCCGCATGAGCATCCCTCTCATTCCCGGCATCGATCGCATCCTCTTCACCGAGGAGCAGATCGACGCCCGCATCCGCGAGGTGGCGGCGGAGATCTCACGGCGCTATGCCGGCCGCACGATCACCCTGATTGGCGTGCTGAAGGGCTCCGTGTTTTTCCTCACCGCGCTGGCGCGCCACATCGACGTTCCCGTGAAGATCGATTTCCTGGCGATTTCGAGCTTCTCCAACAAGAGCGGATCGCCTGGCGTGGTGCGCATCGCCAAAGATCTGGACGAGAGCATCGAGGGCGAGGACGTGCTGCTGGTGGAGGACATCGTCGACACCGGCTTCACTTTGCGCTACCTGCTGCAAACTCTCGCCGGGCGGGCGCCGAATTCGCTCTCCGTATGCACGTTCCTGGACCGCAACTCGCGCCGCATCGTGCAGGTCCCGGTGGACTTTCGCTGCTTCGAGATCCCCGACCGCTTCGTGGTAGGCTTCGGCCTGGATTACAACCAGCTCTACCGCAACCTGGGCTACGTGGCGGTCATGAAGCACGAAAAGGGCTGATTTCGCCCTGCCGCCGGAATGGGCGATAATGTTTCCGATGGCAACCACAGACAAGGCCGATCTCTCCAGGATCCGCCGTCTACGGCTATGCCTCGCAGGCTGGGCGGGAGCGGGTGGTGCCTTGAAGCTTTTGTTCGACGCCAACCTCTCGCCGAAACTCGTTCACCGCCTCGCCGAGCTTTTTCCCGATTCAGTTCACGTTTTCGACACCGGTCTCGCCCGCTTCACCTCGGACGAGGCGATTTGGGAGTATGCCAGGGCCCAGGGGTTCACCATCGTGACCGCCGATTCCGATTTTCCCGACCTCGCGAGATCCCGCGGCACGCCGCCAATGGTGGTCCGTTTGGAGAACTGCAACTACCGGGCCTCCCAGGTTGAAGACCATCTGCGGCGGCATGCCATTTTGATAGCGGAATTGGAACAGTCCTCCCGCGCCACCCGTCATCCGAAACACACCCTGACCCCGAGGTGCCGAGCTGCCTCCCCGGAAGTCCAAAAAGGCGTTACGTTCATGTGGAACCGGTCAACTGTGCCAAGCGCGTTTATGGGGATCATGTCGGTTTCGATCTGGCGAGTAAAGCCGGCGGGGCGGTCCCAGGATGACATGCGAGCGCACACATACCGGAGTTCTGCCAGATGAGACTAGATTAAAGACGAATGGTGGTTGACCGCCAGTATGCATTTGCCAGCGGTCGTCGAAGCCCGGCTTGATAATCAGCGCCGACGGATTGCATATACAAATTCGGCGTCTCAGGCGCAGAGTCACGGCGGCCGCAGGTCAACTCAGTTTCAGCAAGTTGGCTTCAGGCGGTTGCTTATGGAGCCATTTTGGAGCAGAGGTTCAATGAGCATGTGGCATGTCGGGCTTAAAGACACTACCCGAGACTAGATCTTCCCACTCCGTTATAAGGCCGAGCGCAAAGCCGGAGAAGTTGTTTATGAAGAAGACCTCGGTTTGCGGGTCCATAGGCCTGAGCATTGCTCCTTCATGTTCATCCAAGATTGTGGTGACGAATGCGCCATCAGGATTCAATTGAATTGCAGGATACTTTGCACCTTGGGACCGGAGTTTTGAAATCTGCTCCTTCAACCATTCCCAATCCACAACTTCCATCGAGGCGGGTAACGCGAGCTGATGCATCGCCGAAGGAAACAGCTCATCGGTCGCCTCAAGCATAAGCTCTGGATAGTTCCTCAGCAGGATCTCAGGGGATGCCTGCCTCACCTTTTCAGCCAGCGGGATCTGCTCGCCTGGTTTGCTGAACGCGCTCGCAATCTTCACCCTGAGTTTTTCTGTAACGTCAGAGTCGAACGTCGCGCCGTCAATGTCTTGTACTAGGCTTGCTAAGAACTCGCGAGACGCTTCCACGGCTTGGACGCGCGCTTCTTCAAGCAGAGTCGCGTTCCCCTTCGTCTGCAGCCCCTCGTACAATAACGGGAACGTTTCGAGGCCGAGTCGAAAGAATCGACGATGGACTTCATTCACATCGCCAAGGAACTCACGATCCATCCAACGTGCGAGGGCCTCGATTTCCGGTATCATCTCTCCCGCATCCTCGGGCGGGCGCAACAGAACTGTCGGCGGTGGCACCGTCAACTCTGTAGCACTGATCTCACGAAGTGCCGATACGATGTCAAGTTTGGCCCACTCGAAAAATGCCTCAACATTGCTGCCCACTGTTTTGGGGTCATTCTTCAGCATGGAACACGCCGTTGTGAGCGCGTTCAATCGAGCCCCAAAATAGAACAGGTCCGAGCACCAGAATTCGCCAGCATCAAACAAACTGACACCTGCAATTTGATCGAGAACCGGAACAGCCACAGCACGGTCATGCCAGTTCAGCGCCCTTCGTTGGAGTTCTGGCATGAAATTTCGTCTCGCTGCTGGATGGGCGACCAACTCTCTGGTGTACTCACCGATGCTGCCCCAGGAATCAAAGTGTATAGGGACGGCACGATGGCGAATGGGACTTGAAAACTCCCGTAGCGCTCGCCAGTCGCAGTCCAGTTCCCATTCTGGTGATGAGTAGTCGCCCAGAACGACGAGAGCCTTTTCGGCTATGGCTCGGAACGGCCCGAATGCACTCGTCAGTTCGGAAAGCCTGTCGTCGGCCAGTATGAAGCGTGCGAACGCAGTCTTCGGAGTAGGTAGCATGCCCAATCTGATGGCGTCAGGAAGGAACACGAAGGGGTTTAGCAAGCCTATCGTTATGCAGAATTCACTCTCGGTTACACGGCCCGCCCAGGTATCGCCCCATAGCATAGCGAACCCATGTGATCTCACGCGATCGCCTTCCCGAGCTATCAGTTCGACCGCGGGAACGAGCACCTTCAAAAGCCTGTCCCGCTGTTGACTATCGTCCCTATTCTGCACGTCGAGCCGAACAGTCAAGGTCGGTAGCGCATTCTCTGCAAGCGGGTGCTGCCCGATCGCTGTCCACGGCCCAGGCACGTGAATCGATAGCGGCATTCCCGCCGATGGGTCGGCTTTCAAGCATAGTATTTGCTTCGATTCCCAGGTGGTTAAGGCTGCGACTGAATGTTCCAGAAGCGGTCCAAACTCCGTCGCGATAAGCACAAAGCACAGGTCCAAATCCGAAAGGAATGGAAGGTAGTTCTTGACTTCGTGCTCGTACGCAAGGAGCTCGGTAAGCGCTTGACGCTCAGTCTGCCGGCTCTTTTTGAGTTCCACAATGATGACTTGACCGCGGGACTCATCGATGAGCAGAAGGTCTGGGTAGAACGTTTCCGACGCTGCGTCCAAGGAGATATTCGATGCGCTCGTGCTTACGACGCTTGCTGCCTTCAGGCGATCAAGTACATACACCGCCGCGCTCACGAGCCGCTTTCGGATCATATAATCGATCGGAAAAGACGGGATAAATAACTCATGGGACTGCGTCGCAACGGCTCTCCGTAATTCTTCCTGACCCTGGATAGCTTCGGCCCAAGCCGGCTCTTGAATCGCCGCCTCTATCGCTTGCTGAAGCTCATTCTCTGTCATGATTCGCGCCTGCCGGCAAAGCTTCTCGGGGCCCTCATCGAAAACTTCATCGTCCCTCTGAGGGGCGGCGCGCAGGAAAGTGCCCGCTTCGTCTCGACCTGGATAGCATCTTGTCCGCTCGATGGCTATTAGACCACCGCGCACTCCAATCGGCAATGCCTAAAGACTGCGAGTTCCGGACACCGCAGACGGGAGTCTCGGAGACTATTCACGACTGTTTGTGCCACAAAGACACCTCAGCAGCGTCGAGGCGCGCCAATAGAACGCGCCGCCGCGCTATTCAGCTGAGTCGCTGGAGCTTATGGAAATGAAAACCAATCGGGGTCAATGGCGCGCCTACGTGGTGCCGCGGCCACGCAGGATTAGGAATGAGAAGTCGTCTTCCGTCCGCTGATGCACGGCGGAACCGCGATTCGGCCGTGTTTTTCCTCACCGCGCTGCCGCGCCACATCGACGCATCGACGTTCCCGTGCCGGAAACCTACTTTCTTACCGTGATCAACGAAGACGATGGCGACGAGACGCCGTTAACGGTGGCCACCAACCCGTACTCCCCATCCGCTAGCGACGACGGGACCTGGATCGCGACCTGGTAGAGCGCCGCATAACCTGGGGCCAGCGCCGCGCCGTAGACCGTTGCCGGTACGCCCCCTACCGTCACCGTTACCGGGCTGGCGGTTGGATACGCGCTCGTGCCCGGAACCTCCGCGCCCGTGGGAGCCGGCGGCGATGTGGGGCCGAAACCCGTCCCCCAGAGAATGAGCACGGCGCCCGGCTGCGCCGTGGCCGCGTACGAATAGTCCGGGTAGTTGCTCGCCACCACGTGCCCCTGGTAGAGGAAAAAAGCGGGCTGGTAAGTCTGCCCTGTGGTGGAGAATGAAGCGCTCGTGCCCAGCGAGTTTTTCACCACGACCGTGGTGGGGCCGGCGGCGACGTTGGGAGCCACCGCGTTGATCTGCACCGGGCTCACATACGAAATGTAGGCCGCCTGTCCTCCCACCGTCACGCTCACTCCATCGAGCGAGGTGGGGAGTTGCCCGTTTACAATGGCCTGGTCCCAAACGTCGCTGGCGACCGTCGCGAGGTTGGTGCCCTTGATGGTCAGATAGGCGTTGACGGGGAAGCCGTCCTGGAAGCTGGCGCCGTTCTGCGCCGTCGTGATCACTGGCCCGGGCGTGATCACCGCGCCAACCGGCAGCGTCAGGGTGCTGCTGGACTGCCCGCCGGCCGTCACCGAGATTTTCTGATTTCCCGCGGCAATCGCGGCCGGAACCGTGAAAACCACCTGATAGGTTCCAGGCGAACCCGACACGGGGCCCAGCGATGATGGTGTGATCGACACGCCCGCCAGCAGTACCGTGGTGGCGGAAGCCGTGGCGGAGCCGAAGCCGGTGCCGTAAATAGTCACGATGTCGCCGGGCAGCGCGGGGTTGGCGGCGGTGATGGTGCTCGTCGCCCCACCGGCTGAGGTTGCACGCAAGGCCATCGCGATGCCCTGGGTGGCTTGCGTGTTACTGAAGAGCGCCGGAGCATACTGCGCCAGGGTGATATTGAAGGGAGCGGAGGTACCGATCTGAACCGTGGTGGCGCCGGTCGAAGCCGTCGTGGGAATGACGATGTTCCACTGTGTTGCGCTGGCCAGCAGTACCTGCGCGGTTTGGCCGCCCACCAGGGCGCCCAGCGATGCGTCCGTCGGCAGATTCGTGCCCATGACGCTGGCAGCCGAACCGGGCGCCAGCCGCGTGCCCTGCGAAGCCGCGTCCGTCACCGAAGTGATTACCGGTACCGGCGTCAGCAGGAAGACGCGCTGCTGGTTCTGATACAAGCCAGTGCCGGCAATCTGGCCGGCATTGTTGATCGCAACGGCATACCCGAGCTGCCATCCGGTTCCGTTCACCAGCAGCTTGCTCAAGTCGTACATGGTGCCGCCGGTGTACAGGAACGCGTGAATGGTGCCGGACGGCGATACGTATACGGCATCGAATTGGAGGTTCATCGACACGGGCGTGGGTGTGCTCCATCCGACCATCTGGCCCGAGTTGTTAATCCCCGTGGGGATCACGTTCTGGTCTCCCGGGAGAGCGCCCAGATTCGTGGCCACACCGTTGCTAAACAACGCCGCGCCTGCCGTTCCGGTGCTGCTGGGGATCGTGTACCCAGCCCCCGCGGCCAAGCCGGAATCGTTGATTCCGCTGATAAAGCTGGATGCGTATCCCTCCAGTCGCGGCATTACCTGAACAGTCCCGTTGTGCCAGAGCGCGGGTTGGTAAGCTCCTGGATTGCCAATTCCGCCGCCGACCCAGGTGCCGTCGGCGCTTTGCGTCAGCGCTCCGGCGTACTGGATTCCGGCCGGAGGCAAGAGTTGAGTCGCCTGCCCGCCGGCCACGGGAACCACGTAGGCCTGCGAAAAATTGAGATAGTTCCAACTCGAGGTGGCGCTGAGAGATGCGATACTCCCGCATACCTGTCCCGAATTGTTCAATGCAAACGGCGCAAACGAGTCGTTTCTAGCGAGAACGGTCTGCTGAAATGCGCCGTTTTGATAGACAAAGGGTCCATTGAAACTGAGTTGGGTATAGGTCGCGTGCACGTAAGCGCCAACCGCCGTGCCGGAGTCGTTCACGGCCGAGGGAAGCAGGAAAAGTTGTGGCGCCCCCGCCATCATCGTCATGCTTCCTTTCGAATACAGAAAGCCGCTATTGCCGGCCGCCAGATTGGCGCCAATGCAGTATCCAGTCACGATTCCCGACTGGCTCAGCGCCGAAGCGTAACAGGTGGGCATGCCCGGCAGTGAGCCGAGATCCTGAATGGTATATCTGGGCTGCGCCTGACAGCAGGCGAAGGCCGCCAACACGGAAACCACGAACTTGAGTTTTGGCATTGGTTGTTCCTCACAGGCCATATTTAGGTGGTACGCGCGGGCCTCCTTTCCGATCGCAACCGAAGCGCGGCCACCGGGGCGAGAGCGAAGACTGTGAAGATTGTAAGGAAGCGCCAGACCGATCGAATGATCCGCGCGGCAATCGGCCGCAACTGCTGGCAGGTTGTTGACAGCAGCTTGCGAAAGGCCGCATCATGACCGCTGCCCCATTGGCGCGGGAGCTGCGTAATATCGCCGTCGACGGCTGGAGCAAGACTCATACGGCGCGTCCCCCAGGACCTTCGCTCCAGCCGACATTATACAGGTTTTCAGATCTGCTTAGCCGGCATCGTGGGCCGGCAGGGCGGGCGGGCGAGCGGCTCCCCTGCGGGAAGCACGACCCTCCGAAAGGCAGGTTTTCGGCACAGCACCGGTTATTTCGGCGCCGCGTTGATCGCCACCGGGTGGAACAGCAGATCGTGGAAATCGAAGCTGAAATCGGTCAGCGGCGAAACCGCCTTCATGCGCATTTCATCGATCGAGCCGTCGGGCTTGAGCGAGAACGTCACGTAGGCGTCGGCGTCCAGGGTGCGATTCTTCCAACGCGCCACGAAGGTGTCGTATTGCCAGTGCTCCAGATCGCCGGCCAGGTCGGGAGTGTGGGTGAAGTAGATGGAGAGCTTGCCGTCGTGTTCCTCGATGCGGATATCGCCGTACCAGGCGTCGCGGTAGCGGCCGGCATAGGCGGTTAGCGGCAGCGCGGGTTTGGTATTAGGGTTGCGCTGGCCGGCGGCCTTCTTGACCGCTTCCTCGCCCTCGGCACGCTGGCTCTTCAGGCGCGCGGAATACGCCGCCACCCAATCGGCATCGGGCACGCCCAGGTAGTGATCGACGATCGTATTGGCGATGGCGGTGTGAGCGGCGGTCTCCTCCTGGTTGGTGAGGATCACGATGCCGAGCTTCAGTTCGGGAACGAGCGCGGTGCGGGAAACGTAGCCCGAGAGTCCTCCCGTGTGACCCACCAGGCGCTTGCCGCGATAGTCGCTGAGACCCCAGCCGAGACCGTAGGCGTGGAAATTCGGCTGAATGGCGGCAAAGGCGGCGGGCGCGTCTTTGGGCAGTTCCTCAATCGGCAGGATGGTCTGTGCCGACCACATCTCCTTGGCCTGCGCGGGGCTGAACAGGCGCGGCGTCCTTCCCGCCGGGCCTGCCGTAACCGCCGGACCCGCCGTGCCCGCCGCGCCTAGCGTGCCGCCGTTGAGCTGCACGATCATCCACTTGGCCAGGTCTTCCACGCAGGAAATGATGGCGCCCGCCGGCGCGCTGGTGTCCATATCCTCCTGGGGCAGCGGCTCCAGCTTGCCGGAGAGAGCGTTGTGCGGGGTGGCCACGTCCTTGCCCTTCTTCAGTGCGGCGACATCGGTGAAGGTGTTGGTCATGCCAAGCGGGGTGAAAATGCGGGCGCGGACGAACTCGTCCCAAGTCTGGCCGGTGATGGCGGGGATGAGTTGCCCGGCCACGATGTAGAGCAGGTTGTCGTAGGCATAGGCGCTGCGGAAGCTGGTGGCGGGTTTGATGAAACGCAGACGCTTGATAATGTCGTCGCGGCCGAGGTCGCCGGGCGGGAAGAACATCAGGTCTCCGGCGCCCAGGCCGAGGCCGCTGCGATGCGTCAGGAGGTCGCGGATGGTCATCTCGCGGGTGACGTAGGGGTCGTACAACTGGAAGCCGGGCATGTGCTGCGTGACCGGGTCGTCCCAGGCGATGCGGCGTTGATCCACCAGCATGGCGAGTGCGGCGGCGGTGAACGCCTTGGTGTTGGAGGCGATGCGGAAGAGCGATTGCGCGGTGACCGGGGCACTCTCGCCCTGCCTGCGTACGCCGTAGCCTTTGGCCAGCACGACGCTGCCATCCTTGACGATGGCCACCGCGATGCCGGGGACATCGAATTCCTTGCGGGCGCGCTCCACAACGGTATCGACATAATCCTGGGCCGGGCACATTGCCGAGGCGAGCAACAACGCGGCCGGCAGTCGAAAGCGATTCAGCATGGTATGGTCTCCGTCACTTCTCCTGCAACATCTGGTCGTACACGTCCCGTTTGGATAATCCGCGGCGGCGCGCCACCAGCTTGATGGCGTCCATGCGCGGCATGCCATCGGCGATCAGCGTGTTCACGGCCTCCACCACGGGCGTATCGTCGGGCGGCGGCTCCGTGGCCTTGCCGATGAGCAGGGTAATCTCGCCTTTGACGGCATCGCGCGATGCCAGTTGGGCGCGGATTTCGGCGGCGGTGCCGCGCAGAAACTCCTCGTGGATTTTGGTGAGCTCGCGCGCCACCACCACGGGCCGCGGCCCGAGGACGGTTTCGACCGCCGCGAGCGATTCCAGGATGCGGTGCGGCGCTTCGTAGAAGATGAGGGTTGCCTGTTCTTCGGCCAGCGCCTCCAGCAGGTGGGCGCGCTGGCCCGGCTTGCCCGGCAGGAAGCCGCCGAAGTAAAAGGCGTCGGTGGGCAGGCCGGAAGCGGCCAGGGCGGTGAGCGATGCCGAGGGACCGGGCACGGCTTCGACGGCGATGCCGGCATCGATAGCGGCGCGCACCAGGCGGTAGCCGGGATCGGAGACCAGCGGCATGCCGGCATCGGAAACCAGCGCGACGACGGCGCCGCTTTGCAGGCGGGCGATGAGCTCCCCGGTGCGCTCCGCCTCGTTGTGGTCGTGATAGCTCACGGTGGGCTTGTGGATATGGTAGTGATCCAGCAGTTTGCGCGATTGCCGCGTGTCTTCGCACGCGATCAGATCGGCTTCACCGAGCACGCGGACGGCGCGATAGGTGATGTCCTCCAGGTTCCCAATGGGTGTCGCTACCAGGTAGAGCAGACCGGCCATGTACTGAGTATAAGGGTGTCCGAGCTTCGCTCGGATGCACAAGGCGGAGCCTTATGCCACCGTGGGAAAATACGAAGGTGGATCGAACCCCTGAATTGAAGTTCGTTGGCGAGCGCGGAGAAGAGCTGGCGGTATGGGATTGGCCGGGAGAGGATCCGCCGTTTCTGTTCGCGCACGCCACCGGATTTCACGGCCGGTGTTGGGACCGTATCGTCCGCATGTTTCCGGAGCGTCACTGCCTGGCGTTGGACGCGCGCGGGCACGGGCGCAGCAGCCAGCCCGAGCTGCCGTACCACTGGCGAATCTTCGGGCGCGACATGACGGCGGTGGCGGAGCACTGGGACGTGCGCGACGCCATCGGCATCGGCCATTCGAGCGGTGGGCACACGACGGTGCAGACGGCGGCGATGCGCCCGCACACGTATCGCGCGCTGGTGCTGGCGGACCCCACGATTTTTCCGCCGGAATACTATGGCACCACGCCGCCGGAAGCATCGTTCACGCTGCGGCGGCGCAACCACTGGGCATCGCCGGACGAGATGTTCGAACGCTTCCAGGCGCGTCCGCCCTTCGCCCGCTGGCGGCGGGAGATCTTGCGGGATTACTGCGATTACGGCGTACTGCCGCGCAATGGGGAATTTGTGCTCGCCTGCCCGCCGGCGGTGGAGGCGTCGATTTATCTGAACTCCAAAGAGCCGGAGTCGAATATCTATGCGGAGGTGGCGCAGTTGCGGCATCCCGTGGTGGTGATGCGCGCGGGCAAGGAGCGGCAGCCCGGGAAGTTCGATCTGGCGGCGTCGCCCACGGCGGCGGACCTGGCATCGCGATTTGCTTACGGGCGCGAAATCGTGCTGCCGGAGGCTTCGCACTTCATCCCCATGGAAGAGCCCGAGATGGTGGCGGCGGAGATTCGGAAGATGGCGGCAGGCTAGGACTAGGCACCGCAGAGACGCTGAGAGCGCGGAGGAAGCGCAGAGAAAGGCAAGAAGAATGCCCCCAGGAATGGGGTCATGGCAGCCTTGGAAGGCCACTCTACAAGTGCTGCTATTTTTGGTCGAAGAGGGCGGCGCGGCGGATTCGTTCGCCCTTGAAGACTACCAGCGAGATGCGCTCCGTGGCGGCGATTTCCTGGAGCGGGTTGCCGTCCACCAGGAGCAGGTCGGCATCCAGCCCAGCGCGGATGGCTCCGATGCGCTTTTCCGCGCCCAGCAGCTTCGCGGCATTGACCGTGGCCGCCTGGAGGGCCACCGTCACCGGAATCCCAGCCTCTACCCAGAGCTGCAACTCGTGGTGCAGCGAGGGTCCGTGGAATACCATGGGATTGCCGGAATCGGTGCCCATGACCAGGGGGACGCCGGCCTTCCAGGCGCGCAGGAGGTTGGCGCGGGCGGTGTCGAGCGCGTGCTGGAACAATTCCGCCTTGGCGGCGTCGGCTCCCTTGCCGGAGGTCACGAACTCGCGGGTCCCCTTCAGCAGGCGCGCGGGCACCACCTGCTGCACGAGCGAATGATTCAAGGGGTCCGGCTTGCCGCCGAAGTAGAGGGCGTAGGCTTCGGCGACGGCGAGCGTCGGGTCGAGATAGACGCCCTGCGTGGCCATGCGTTCGAGCAGGTTGTCGGGGATCTCGTCGCGCCAGGAACCGTGTTCGATGCTGGCGCTGCCGATCTCGACGGCGTCGGCCACGTCGCGGGCGTCGCCGGTATGGGTGGCCAGCGGCAGGTGCTGGAGGTGGGCCTCCTCGGATACGGCGCGGACGAGGAGGAGGTCGAGGCGGTCGTAGAGCATGCCGTCGCCCCAGCCGGCTTCCAGGATGGCCTTGATGCCGTCGACGCCCCTGGCCTTGAGTTCGCGCACCTGTTTGCGGGCTTCCTCGGGCGTTTTGGGGGTGCGCACCAACTGGGCCTTGACGGTTTCCTTGATGGCGGCCGGCAGGTGCTCGACGAACTCGGTGCCGTGACCGCCCTCGGCGGTGAACATGGGTCCGCAGACAAAGAGTTGCGCGCCGAGTTTGGCGCCATCGGCGATGGATTTGCGCAGCTTGAGGGAAGCGTCCAGACCATCACCGACGCTGCGCGCCGCGGTGACGCCGCTATAAAGCAGGGCGGCGGCGGAGTGGGGCATGGTCTTTTCGACGTCGTAGTCCCGCGCGTCGGTGGAGATGCCGCCGGAAGCGGCTAGATGGACATGGGCATCGATCAGGCCGGGGAGGAGGGTCTTGCCCGCTCCTTCGACGACTTCGGCTTTCAGGCGATCGGGATCGGGCGCGGCGCCCTCGTAGACGCCGGCGATCTTGCCATCGCGGACCAGCACGGCGCCGTTTTCGATGACCTTGCCATCGCCGGTGAAGATTCGCGTGTTGCGGATGAGGAACGCGCCGGAGCGCTGCAAATCGCGATAGAGGGCGGCGTTGTTGCTCAGATGATCCTTGCTGTACGACTGCCACGTGCCCATGACGACGAAGGGGGCGATCACGGCCATCACCCAGAGTTTCTTGCGCGGCCGGATTTTTTCTTCCTTCTCCCAGCGGAAGAGTTGCGTGGCCAGGAACAGACCGAGCGCGGTGGTGAGGAGCAGCGCGGCGACGGCGGGGGCGTTGTCCCAAAGATTCTGATTGCGGAAGAAGATGCCCTGGAAGCCGCTGACCAGGTAGGAGGCCGGCATGAACTGCGCCAGGGTCTGCGCCCAATTGGGCAGCATCGCCGAGGGTATGGTGGCGCCGCTGAGGAAGAGCATGGGCATGTAGACGCTTTGAATGGCGATGGTGGCTTCGGCCATGGTGTTGGTGACGGCCGCCAGAATCAGGCCGATGGCGCGCAGCGCGCAGACGCCGAGCGAGGCCATGAGAAACAGGGAGAGCCAATTCTGTGGCATGGGCATGGCGTAGAGGAAGTGGGCCAACCCGACCAGGAGGAAGAGCACGGGAAGGAAGAGCAGCCAGCCGCTCAGCATGGCGGCCACCAGGATGGGGAGCGGGGAGATGGGCGTCACCTTGAAGCGGCGCAGAATATTGGCCTCGCGCTCCTGCACGCTGCGCATGCCGGCGCCCCACAAACCGTTGCCCAGGATGCCCATCACCAGCACGGTGCTGACGAAGTAGGCGATGCCGGCGCCCACTCCGGCGTTGAACAGCTCGGCGAAACCGAAGAAGAAAATCAGGGGGAACAGGTAATTGAAAAAGAGCACGCCGCGATCGCGCAGCGTGAGCCGCATATTGTTCTTGAACAGCGCCAGGTAGACTCTCATTCCCGCAGGCTCTTTCCGGTAAGTTCGATGAAGGCGTCTTCCAGCGACGGCCGTTTGATGCGGATGTCGGCGAGCTCGACGCCGTTTTCGTCGAGCCACTTGACCATGGCGACGACGATGCGGGCGGGGCGGTGGGTGGTCACGGCAATTTTCATGCGAGGCTGGTCCACGGTGACGTGGTCGGCTTCCGGCCAGTGGGGCAGCGCCAGATCGCCGAGCGGGGCGGCGAGAGAGATTTCGATGGTGGCATGGGCCAGCGCCTTTTCCTGAATCTCGCGCGGGGTGCCGATGGCGACGATGCGGCCCTCATCGACGATGGCCACGCGGTCGCAGAGTTTCTCGGCCTCCTCGATGTAGTGGGTGGTGAGGAGGATGGTGCGCTGCTCGCGGCGCAGGTCGAGGACGAGCTCGTGGATTTCGAGGCGGGCCTGGGGGTCGAGGCCGGCGGAGGGCTCGTCGAGGAAGAGGACTTGGGGGTCGTTGAGCATGGCGAGGGCGAGGGCGAGGCGCTGCTTTTGTCCGCCGGAGAGTTTGGCGTACTGGGTGTCGCGCTTCTCCCAGAGCTGGAGGCGCTTCAAGAGCTGGTCGCCATCCACGGTACGGGTGTAGAAGGCGGCGAAGAGCTCCATGGCCTCGGAGACTTTGAGCTTGTCCTGGAGATTGGTGGACTGGAGGCAGACGCCGACGCGGTCCTTGAGCTGGCGGGTCTGGACCTCGGGGTCGCAGCCGAGGACGCTGACGCGACCGCCGGAGCGGGTGCGGAGTCCCTCAAGGATTTCGACGGTGGTGGTCTTACCGGCGCCGTTGGGGCCGAGCATGCCGAAGACCTCGCCGGCGCGCACTTGGAAATCGATGCCCTTGACGGCTGAAAGGCTGCCGTAGTTCTTGGTGAGGGCTTCCACCTGGATGGGATTGTCCACGAATTCTTCAGTTTCTCACAGGTAGGGACACCGAGGGGTTCGATGCGGGCTAAATTTGTCCCACATTTTGGGGTACGTCTGTTGAAAAAAAAGGAGTTATTTGCATAAGGCGGGACAATTTTGTCCCACTTTGCGGATTTTCTCCATAGTTGGCAGAGGGGACTGCCGCGTGGGGAAGGTTCTTGCGTCTCCCCTGGTTTCATTTTACTCCGGAGGGTGTAAAAAACGGGGTTGCGCGAGAGGGTATTTGGGTAGGTAAGCGGCTTATTGCGAGTGGGTTGCGGGATATTTTTTGTTTGTGTGACTCTAGTTCGCGTTGACGGCGAGTTTGGCGCCGACCTTGGCCAGTTCGGTGCGGAAGAGGCGGTTTTCGGGGTAGTCGTGGGCCAACTCGGTCAACCACTGCTGGGCTTCCTGGGGATGCTTTTCACGGAGCGCGATGATGCTCAGCATGATCTTGGAGAAGGGCTTGAAATAGTGCCCCTCGCGGGCGACCAGCCTGAGGCGGTCCACGCCGCGCTCCTTGCTGCCGGCGACGTTGTCGAAGTGTATGAACCATTTGACGAAGAAGGGAAGGCTGCCGATCATGTACTCGGAGATTCCGGCGGTCAGGTAGGCATCGTAGAAACTCGGATCCAGCTTGAGGAGGCGCTGGGCGTAGCCGTTGGACCGCTTGGCCACGGAGAGGCTGGAGAACTGCTTCTTCTCGACAAACGCCATGTAATCGGTGGCGACGCCCTGGGCGATGCACATGGCGAACAAGGCCTGCGGGTCGTTGGGGTCGATTTTGAGGGCCGCGTCGGCGCGGGTTTCGACATCGTGGACGGCGCGCACGAACTTTTCGCGGACGAGGGGATCGGGGTCGAGTTTTTTCTTCTTTTCGGCGATCTGTTTATCGTCGGTGAGGAATTCGCTCTCCAGGATGCCGAGCCGGTCGAGCTCGTAGAACAAATACGCCGAGGCCTGGAAGGCGTAGGGCAGCGGGTCGTCCGGACGGGTGGCGCTGTAGCGGTCCAGGACCTCGTGGGCGCCCAGGTAGTTCTGGTTGTACATGCGCTGCAGGGCGATGTCGATACCGTTGGGTTCGGCGGCGGCAAGAGCGGAAGCGCACAGAATGATAGAAACGACCAGGATTCGCAAAATGAACGCCTTACACTTATTGTACCAGTTAATTTCGACAACCTTACCGTTTAACGGCGGCGTTGCGCCACAATTGTGATCTGAATATCACGGGCCTGGCGTACAACCTGCTGGACAACTGTTTCCCCGAACCTTTTCCACCAGGGGCGGGCGCCGCTTCGGCCCATAAAGATCTGGGTGACGCCATGGGAGCGCGCGAACTCGGCGATGGTGCGCGGCACGTCCTCGCCTTCTACTACGTGCGCCTGGATGCGCAGGTTACGTGCAAAGCTCATGTGGCGCTCGACGGTCTCGTCAACGGCCTGGGCCGGGGCGACGTGAACCGCCAGGCAATCGGCGCGCAGATAGTCGGCCATTCGCTTGCCGCGGCGGATGAGGATAGCGGATGACGGGTGGCCGGTGAGGCAGATGAGGATGCGCTCGCCGCGGCGCGGGGCCATGAGTTTCTCTTCCACCTCGTGGGCGGTGTGGCGGATGGCGAGTTCGCGGAGGGCGGTGAGGTTGGCTTCGGCGAAGAAGTTGTCGAGGGCGCGGTGGGCCTTTTCCGGGGCGTAGACGACGCCGCGTTCGATGCGATTGCGCAGGGCGCGGGGTGTGAGATCTACGAGGACGCACTCATCGGCTTCGTCGACCACCCAATCGGGCACGGTTTCGCGGACGCGGACTCCGGTAACCTGCCACACCTGGTCGTTGAGGCTTTCCAGGTGTTGGACGTTCATGGTGGTGAGGACGCCGATACCGGCGTCGAGCAGTTCGTGGACGTCCTGCCAGCGCTTGGCGTTCTTGCAGCCGGGGACGTTGCTGTGGGCGAACTCGTCGACCACCGCCACAGCGGGCTTGCGGCGAAGCACGGCCTCAGTATCCATCTCCTCGAAGCGGGTGCCGGCGTAGGGGATGACGCGGCGCGGCACGGTTTCCAGGCCCTGGGTTTTGGCGATGGTCTCCTGGCGTCCGTGCGGTTCGAAGTAGCCGATGACGATGTCGACGCCCTGGGCGCGTAGGGCTAGCGCCTCGTCGAGCATGCGGTAGGTTTTGCCGACGCCCGCGGCGTATCCCAGGTAGACCTTGAGTTGGCCGGGGCGCTTCATGAGAGCTCCGGATCCGTGGCGGAATGGGCTGGGAAACCCCGGGGGCGAGGGTGGGTGGGTCGAGAGGGTGATTTTGACGCGGAGGCGCGGAGGCGCGGAGGAAGACGCGGAGTAGCAAAAGGAGAGTCCAAACCTGAGAACGCAGAGCCAGCGGAGATTTCGGGGGCTGCGCCGCGAGGCACACGCCATCGTGGAGGGCTGGCGAGGATGCCAAGACAAACAATCCATGAGCTGCGGGCGGGTTTCCGGAGGGAAGACACGAGGCGACTCATTTTGCCTCCGCGTGGGGGAAGAGGCGGACGTCGAAATCCTCGGCGGCGTCGATCAACTTCTCGACGGGACTGCGCTCGCGTTGGGAGTGGCCGAGGAAAAGTTGCGTGATACGCTGCTCATGGGCGAAGGCGAGCAGCGTGTCCACGAAGTGGCCGCCTCTGAGACAATGCACCTGGGCGCCCATTTCACGGGCCAGCGCCAGGTACTCATCGAGACGAGCCTGATCGGCAGGGTCCAAGGCGGCCTGTTCGACATAGGCGACCAGCAGCGCGCCATGGAATCGCCGGGCATTGCGCTGGCCGCTTTCAAGCATGGCCCGGGCGTTGCTGCGCGGCGTCAAGCACACGAGGATGCGCTCCTGGGCGCCCCAACTCACCGAAACGCCGTGCGAGTCGAGGTATTCCTGCAACTGCCGTTCGACGACGTCGGCGGCCAACAGCAGGGCCAACTCGCGCAGTTCGGCGAGCACGCGGGGGTCGCCCATGGCGACATCGGGCGGCGCATCGACGACTTCAATTTCGTCGGCTTCGTGGAGGAACTTCTCGGGGATGCCGGAGGTGGCGCGTTTGCCGGTAAAGCGCTCGACCGCCGCCTGCTGCTCCCGGATGTACTGCACGTTGACGGCGGTGATCACGGCGACGCCCTGGAGCAGAATCTCCTCGACATCCTGCCAGCGTTCGGGGTTGCGGCAGCCGGGGGGATTATTGAATGCCAGTTGATCGATCAGGCAGACCTCGGGATGGCGGCGGAAGACGGCGGGGAGGTCAATGGCGCCATCGACCGCCGGGATGATCTCCAGTTGGGAGGCGATCTCGCGGACGGAGGCGGGGACTTCATTCTGGGCGGCGGCGATCACCACGTCCTGCCCGCGCTGCTTGCGGCGGCGCCCCTCGTCGAACATGCGCAGCGTTTTGCCGACGCGCGGCGCGTATCCCAGGAAGATTTTGAGACGGCCGCGGTGTGCGCGGCGTTCTTCCGCCTGCACGCGGCGCAGTAGTTCGTCGGGATCGAGGCGGCGATCGGTTCGGGGCGTCACTGTGACTAGGTTCATTCTCCCATGGAGGTGGTGAGAAGAGACGGGTGAGAAGAGCCAGGCCAGGAGGCGCCAGGAGGCCTGTCCTACTTCAGGGCGTCCAGGGCGAGGTTCAGTTTGAGGACGTTGACGCGGGGTTCGCCCAGCACGCCCAACTGGCGGTCCTCGGTATTGGCGGCAACCAGTTGGCGGAGGGCGGCGGCGGTGATGCCGCGGGCGGCGGCGACGCGGGGCACCTGGGCATCGACGGCTTCGGGGCTGAGGTGCGGGTCGAGGCCACTGCCGGAGGCGGTGACAGCGTCGCCGGGCACCGCACCGGAGAAGGCCGGGTTTTCGGCGCGGAAGGTCTTCACATCGCCGGTTACGCGGTCGGCCAGCTTCTGGCTGGTGGGGCCGAGGTTGCTGCCGCCCGAGGACAAGCCATCGTAGCCATCGTTGCCGGCAGCGGAGGGGCGGCCGTGGAAGTACCCGGGTTTGGTGAAGCGCTGTCCGATCAACTGCGAACCCACGGTGCGGCCATGGGCCGGGATCAGGCTGCCATTGGCCTTGTCGCGGAACAGGGCCTGGGCCAGGCCGGTGACGAGCAGCGGATACATCACCCCGGTGACGAGGGTCAAAAGCAGAGTGGCTTTCAGTGCGATGAGAAATTGTTTCATATTCGTACTCCCTTAGGCGAGGCGCAGCAGGCCCAGCAAACGATCGATCAGCCAGATTCCGGGGAACGGCGCGATGACGCCACCCACGCCATAGACCAGCAGATTGCGGCGCAGCAGGGCCGCCGCGCTCATGGGCCGGTACTTGACGCCGCGCAGGGCCAGCGGAATGAGCGCGACGATGATCAGGGCATTGAAGATGACGCTAGCGAGCACGGCGCTCTGCGCGCTGTGCAGGCCCATGATGTTGAGCTTGGCGAGCGCCGGATAGATGCCCATGAACATGGCCGGCAGGATCGCGAAATACTTGGCGATATCGTTGGCGATGGAAAACGTGGTGAGCGCGCCGCGCGTCATGAGCAGTTGTTTGCCGATGGCCACCACCTCGATGAGCTTGGTGGGATTGCTGTCCAGGTCCACCATATTGCCGGCTTCCTTGGCGGCCATGGTGCCGGTATTCATCGCCAGGCCGACATCGGCTTGGGCGAGGGCGGGCGCGTCGTTGGTGCCGTCACCGGTCATGGCCACGAGGCGGCCGCCGGCCTGCTCTTTCTTGATGAGGTCCATCTTGTCCTTGGGCGTGGCTTGGGCGAGGAAATCGTCCACACCGGCTTCGGCGGCGATGGCGGAGGCGGTGAGCGGGTTATCGCCGGTGATCATGATGGTGCGGATACCCATGTCGCGCAGTTGCTGGAAACGTTCGCGCATGCCGCCCTTGACGACGTCCTTGAGGTGGACGACGCCGAGGACGCGATCGCGATCGGCCACGGCCAGCGGGGTGCCTCCGAAGCGCGAGATACGGTCGGTGATCTCGACCAACTGGTCCGGGACCTGGCCGCCTTGCTCGCGGACGAACTCGGTGACGCTATCGGTGGCGCCCTTGCGAATGCGGCGGCCGTCGATATCGACGCCGCTCATGCGGGTCTGGGCGGTGAAGGGGATGAAGTGGGCCTCGTGCGATGCCACCTCGCGGCCACGGATGTTGTATTTCTGTTTGGCGAGGACCACGATGGATCGCCCCTCGGGCGTCTCGTCGGCGAGACTGGAAAGCTGCGCCGCGTCGGCCAACTCCTCTTCGGTCACGCCCACCAACGGAAGGAACTCCACCGCCTGGCGGTTGCCGAGAGTAATGGTGCCGGTTTTGTCCAACAGGAGGGTGTTGACGTCGCCGGCCGCCTCTACCGCTTTGCCGCTCATGGCCAGCACGTTGTGCTGCATGACGCGGTCCATGCCGGCGATGCCGATGGCGGAAAGCAGGCCGCCGATGGTGGTGGGGATCAGGCAGACCAATAGCGAGATCAAAACCGTCACGGTGGGCGCCGTGCCCGTGCCGCTCGTCGCCACGCTGTAGAGGGCGAACGGTTGCAGGGTGACGACGGCGAGCAGGAAGACGAGGGTGAGCCCCGCGATCACGATATTGAGGGCGATTTCGTTGGGCGTCTTCTGGCGCTGCGCGCCTTCGACGAGGGCGATCATACGGTCCAGAAAAGTTTCGCCGGGGTTGGAGGTGATGCGCACCTTGATCCAATCGCTGAGCACCTTGGTGCCGCCGGTGACGGCGCTGCGGTCGCCGCCGGATTCGCGGATGACGGGAGCGCTCTCGCCGGTGATGGCCGATTCGTCGACGCTGGCGATGCCCTCGATGACGTCGCCGTCACCGGGAATGGTCTCGGCCGCCTCCACGAGGACGGTGTCGCCAGAGCGCAGCAGGGCGGCGGCGACCATCTCGGTGCGTCCACCGCTCAGCAAGCGGCGGGCGTTGGTTTCGGTCTTGGTTTTGCGGAGGGTGTCGGCCTGCGCCTTGCCGCGGCCCTCGGCCATGGCCTCGGCGAAGTTGGCGAACAGGACGGTGAACCACAGCCACAGCGAAATCTGGAAGGTGAAGCCCAGGATGCCCGCGCCGGTGGCCAGATCGCGCACGGTGAGTACGGTAGTCATGACTGCGCCGACTTCCACCACGAACATGACGGGGTTCTTCATCATGTGACGCGGGTTGAGTTTCACCAGCGCATCGGTGATGGCGCGTTTGACGATGGGCGGGTCGAGGAGCGGCCGCGAGCGCGATCCCTTCCTGGGTACGATAGACGCTACGTCTTCCGACGGTGATACGGTAATTACCGACATACTAGCTCCACAGCCTCCCCTGATGCATCAGGAAATGTTCCACGATCGGACCCAGCGAGAGCGCCGGGAAAAACGTCAACGCGCCTACGATTAACACTACCCCCACCAGCAGCACGACGAACATCGGACCATGGGTGGGGAAGGTACCGGCCGAGACCGGCACGAGTTTCTTTTGCGCCAGGCTGCCGGCGGCGGCGAGCAGCGGGATCAACATCAGGAAGCGGCCGCAGAGCATGGCGAATCCAATCGTCGTATTGAGGTACATGGTGTTGGCGTTGATTCCGGCGAACGCGCTGCCGTTGTTACCGACGCCGCTGGTGTAGGTGTACAGCACCTCGCTCAATCCGTGCGGGCCATTATTGCCCAGGCTGCTCTTGACGGTGGCTTGGTTAATGCCCACGGCTGAAAAGCCGAGGATGCAGACCGCCAGCACGAGCACGGCGAGCATCACCATCTTGACTTCCTTCTGCTCGATCTTTTTCCCCAGATACTCCGGCGTGCGGCCCACCATCAAGCCGGCGATGAAAACCGAGAGGATGGCGAACAAGAGCATGCCGTATAAGCCCGATCCGACGCCGCCGAAGACGACTTCGCCCAACTCGATGTTGACCATGGGAACGAGGCCTCCCAGCGGGGTGAGGCTATCGTGCGCGTTGTCGACCGCGCCGCAGCTTGCGTCGGTGGTGACGGTGGTGAAGAGCGACGTGGCGGCGATGCCGAAGCGCACCTCCTTGCCTTCCATGTTGCCGCCCGCCACGCCCAGGCGGGTCAGCACCGGATTGCCGGCCTGTTCCGCCGGGTAGATGACGCACACGCCGGCGAGGAAGAGGATGGTCATCGCCGCCAGAAGCGCCCAGCCCTGGCGGGTATCCTTCACCATTTTGCCGAAGGTGTAGGTCAGACCCGCCGGGATCAGGAAGATCATCAGCATCTCGAGGAAGTTGGTGAGCGGCGTGGGGCTCTCATAGGGATGCGCCCCATTGGCGTTGAAGAAGCCGCCGCCGTTGGTGCCCAGATTCTTAATGGCTTCCTGCGACGCCACCGGGCCTTGCGGGATGGTTTGCACCGCGCCTTCCAGCGTGGTGACCTTGGTATACGGGTTCAGGTTTTGGATCACGCCTTGCGAGCAGAGCAACAGCGCGAAGAGAACGGAAAGCGGCAGCAGGACGTACAGCGTGCCGCGGGTGAAATCCACCCAGAAGTTGCCGAGAGTTTTGGAGGAGTGCCGCGCGAAGCCCCTTACCACTGCGATGGCCACGGCGATTCCAGTGGCCGCCGAGAAGAAGTTGTGGGTAGCCAGAGCGATCATCTGGGTCAGATAGCTCATGGTGGTCTCGGGCACGTACGACTGCCAGTTGGTGTTGGTGGTGAAACTGGCCGCCGTGTTCCAACTCAGGTGCTCACCCACATTACCCAAGCCCTGGGGATTCAGCGGGAACCACTGTTGGAGGCGCTGGATCAGGTAGGTGAACAGCAGGCTGACCGCGCTGAACGCCAGCAGCGATCCGGCGTAGCGCGTCCAGTGCTGCTCCGCCGCCTCATCGATGCCGCACAGCTTGTAGATCGCCGTCTCCACCGGGCGCAGGACGCGGTGCAGCCAGGTGCGTTCGCCGGCGAAGACCTTGGCCATGAAGGCGCCGATCGGCTTGGCCAGCGCAATTACGACTGCGGTGAAGAGAAGAATCTGGAAAATTCCATTTGCGGTCATCAGAATCGCTCCGGGCGGAGCAGCGCGTAGAAGAGATAGGCTGCCAGCGCCGCCGCCACTACCAGTGAAATCACGTATTCGAGTGTCATAGCTTTTCGCATCCTTTGACGAATGCCCAACTCACGGCGAAAAACGCCACCGTCATCAAAACGAACAACACGTCAAGCATGGGATTTTTCCTTTTCGATGTGCAGCAAGGCCACTTTGTGGCCGTCAGAGACCAGCATGCGCGCCAGGCGCTCTTCGCTGGTGCGCCAGAGATGCCGGTAGGTGCCAAGGAGTACGGTTGATTCCGGCCGCAGCGCGTAGCGGAAGCCCTCTTCGCGGCTGCGCGCCAGAACCACTTGCGGGTTCACCGGCAGCGGGCATTCGGAGGCCAGTTCCGTGAGTTGGTCCACCAGGAAAGTGTGGGTGGATGTGGCACAGTGGAAATCCGCGGGGAACGGCACTGTGTGCACGGCCACGAGCGAAATGCGCGCCTGTAAGCCCGCGGTCAGCGCCACCGCCTTGCGCATTAACGCGCGAGTCAGGTCCGGGTTCGTGTACGGGACCACCAATTCCAGTTCGCCGCTGAAGGCGTCCGAGCCGAGTTGGCCGGGGTCAATGCGAAGTTCGCCGTGAGGCTGCATCTTCATCACCAGCATTCAGGGTAGAAGTGAGGGCATAAGGAAGTCGTAAAGAAAGGATCAGGATTGAATTAAGCCGAAATCGCGCCTTTCGGCGCCAGTCCCGGCGGATCCCGGCGCGCGTCATCCGCATGAGCCCGGGAGAGGAACTGGCAGCACCGCAGCGCGCCAAATCTACCAGGCTCCCTCCTTGCCACCAAACCACCATATAAGTCCAAGAGTGGCGGTATTCTGCTCCTTTTTCAGAGTCCCGAGCGTGTCGGTCAGGAAGTACGGATGATTGGAAGCGTCGCGGCGCCATTCTGCCCGCACCAGGAACCCGTCCGCGAGCTTTTGTTCGAAAGTAAACGTGTTTTCCTTGATCGCCTGCGTCGTCCCGGTGAAGAGGCCGCCACGGTCAGACAGATACTCGGTCCTCGCGGCGATGGCGAACTTCGGGGTGAGCTGATAACGGGCGTAGCCGGCTCCGCCACTTGTGTGGGACGGAGGGGAAGTTGTCAGGAGCCGCTGGATTACGTAATCGCCTTCCAAGGCGAACGTGAGCTTGGATGACGCCAGCCAGGTTACGTAGCTGTCGAAGATGTGTAGTTTCCCGCTAGGCGGATTCGGGATCGGCTCGAACGGTATTCCTTGTGCGGTGGGCAGACTCGCGGTGGAATTCGGCAGAAACTGTACATCCGGGTGCTCTTGCCCCAGATAATAGTTCAGCGTCCAGGCCACGTTCTTGTGGGGCGCGACGTTGAGTCCGAAGAACTGATCCTTGAAGCCATTGAAGGGCTCCGTCTGTTGAGTGCCATTCGTGATCCAATAGTTCAGAGCGATCTTGTCATTGAGCTTGTAGTTCAAGCGCCCGCCCATATGATAGAACGGCAGGAAGTTAAACCAATACGAGCGAGAGTAGTTCATCTGATCTTTCGTGTAGTTGCCCTCAAGTCCCAGAGAACTGGCCCATTTTCCAAAGTCCACAGTGAGTCCCGAGCCAACTGGAACGACGTACGTGCCATAGGCCTGGAAGATCGCGCGATAGACCTCCGGATGTGGTTCGTTGGAAGCATTTCCCTGGAGCGTGGCTGTCGCCTGTCCATACTGCAAGTCAAGGCGGAGGCCGAACCGTTTGCCGTGCGCCGGATCGGCGGCGTTCTCGAGAACTACGTCCGCCTGATTCAGACTGAATGCGTTGCTGGACACATCATAGGCGCGAAGAAGATTTACGCGTCCGATCGGATTGTTGAAGTTGAAGCCGTAGTAACCGTCGAACAGGAAATTGACGGTCGTGCCGCCGAGAAGACTGGTTCCGCTCCGAGATGCGCTGGGCGTCGATAAACTTTGAGATGCAGGCGATTGCTCCGGCGCGGCCGGACTGGGGTTGGACACAGCGGGCTGGCTCGATACGCGGGATTTTCCTTCGAGTTCGTCGACTCGCGCCAGGAGCTTTTGAACCAGAGCGGAGAGTTCGGTGACGCGCCGGCTCAACTCAGCGGAGCTTTCGTCCGTCTTTTCCTGAGCGAGAACAACCCAGGGCGTGAGTGACACCAATAGAGAAATCGCAATTGTGTTTTTCGATACACGAAAAATGTTTTTGGTAAAGTCGCCAAACATGACTGTGGCCTCCTGGACCGTGTTCAGGGCACCGGTCAATGCGTTCGTACCGAGTGGGCCGCGGCCAATCCGAAGTTCGCCGCGACGTTGCGTGCTGCCTCTACTCAGGATAGGAGTGAGGGCGTAAGGAAGTCGTAAAGAAGAGATCAGGATTGAATAAGCGGAAATGGGGGTCGCGATGACGTTTGCCATCTCATCGGACTCTCTTTCTTGGTGCGCGCGGGTTCGACGCACTACACTTGAACAGATAGAGCCATGAACAAGAGCCTGCCGTTGATGATTCGCCACGCAATGTATAGCTTGCGTGGCGGTTTCTTGATTCGCCCGCTGATCATTGCGCTGACGCTGGGTTGCGCGGGCGCATGCCTGGCGTGGCTGGAGGAGGAGTTTCCGGCCGCTAGCGCCTGGGTGCCCACCGCCCTATTCCCCTCGCACGCCGATCCGCAGGTCGCCCAGGTCATTCTGGCGGGCATCGCCGCCTCCATGATGACAGTGGTGTCCATCGTGTTCGCCATCCTGCTGATGACGCTCACCCTGGCATCGATGCAGTTTTCCCCGCGCATCATCGTCAGCTTTTCGAGGGACCGCGTGACGCAATGGACGCTCGGTATCTTCCTCGGCACCTTCTCGTACTGCATGGCGGCGCTTCCGGCGGCGCGCTCGCTGCCTCACCCCTTCGCGCCAGTGGCTACGGTCCTGGGCGGGATGGTGCTGGCGCTGGTCTGCGTCGGTTGGCTGCTCTTTTTCATTCACCACATCTCGCAGGCCATCAGTGTCAATCACATCGTCGACAGAATCGCGGTAGAGACCGAGGCCATGATCGATGCGATGATGCCCTCGCCGCACCGGCTCAACCCGCTGAAGGATGCCGAGCCGCTCAGACCCAACCCAAGTGAGGTGGCCTTCTTGAGCGATGCTTCCGGCTACATCCGTTTCATCGATACGCGACGCCTGGTCGCCGTGGCGAAGCACTACCACGTTACCATCCGCGTTCTGCGCCGAGTCGGCCACTTCGTTCCGGCGGGAATCCCGCTGACGATGGTGTCAAAAGGGAACCGCCTGCCCCCCGAGGGAACGGCCGAGATGCTTGCGGCGTTCGACTTCGGCCCGACCAGAACGTTGCAGCAGGATGTGGAGTTTGGCGTCCTGCAGATTGTCGATATTGCGTTGAAGGCGATCTCGCCCGCCGTCAACGACCCTTCCACCGCCATTAGTTGCGTCGATCAATTGAGCCGCGTTCTGATCCGCTTCGCGTCCCGGGAACCGCCGGAAGAGTTGCTCTACGATCCGCCGGGCGTCGTTCGCGCCAGCATGGGATGGATCCACTTTGAGCGCTTGCTGGACGCCGCCTTCGACCAGATCCGCATGTATTCGAAGACGGATGTGGCCGTCAGCCTGCGGTTGCTGCGTGCCCTCGGCGACATCGCTGCCTCGACGCCCGATCCGGCCTTCCGCCGGATACTCGTCGAGCGCGGAATGCGGATCGTGGCAGGCTGCGCCGAAAAACTCGGCGAAGAGGATCTGAGAGAGTTGCGCGCCCGCCAGGCCGCGCTGGAGGGGTTCCGCAATCTCGCAGCCGTAGATTAGATCGCTTTTGGCAAACGGGGTGCGAATCGTCCGGTACGGTGTGTCTGGCAACAACCTATCCCGCGAAGCGATAGCCTACCCAGGGTTCGGTGAGGATGTATTTGGGCTTGGCTGGATTGGCTTCGATCTTCTTGCGCAGTTGGTTGATGAAGACGCGCAGGTATTCGGGCTCGTCGCCGTAGTCGGGGCCCCACACGGCCTGTAAGAGTTCGCGATGGGTGACGGGGCGGCCGGTGTGCGCGACGAGGAAGCGCAAGGTGTCGAACTCCTTGGGCGTGAGGCGGACGTCCTTGCCGTTGGCGTGTACCTTGCGGGTGTCGAAATCGATCTCCAGGTCGGAAGAGGTGTAGCCGCGCGGGCCGCCTTCGGATGAGGACGGCGAGCGGCGCATGGCGGCGCGAATGCGGGCGAGCAATTCCTCGATGCCGAAGGGCTTGGTGACATAATCGTCGGCGCCGGCATCGAGCGCGGCCACTTTATCCTTTTCGGTATTGCGCACCGAAAGGATGATGACCGGAATGTCCGAGCCGGAACGGATGGAGCGGCAGGTTTCCAGGCCTCCCATGCCGGGCATGTTCATATCGAGCAGCACCAGGGCGGGCATTTCCTGGGGGAACTTCTCGAGCGCGTCTTCGCCGGTGCGGGCTTCGACCACCTCGTAGCCGTGGCCGACGAGCGTCGCCTTCATGACGCGGCGGATTTGCGGATCGTCGTCCACTACCAGGATCTTGCCTGCGCTCAATTGTCACCTCTCCGGGCCGGTGGAAGCGAAAAGTAAAAAGCCGAACCTTGACCGGGCTCGCTCTCCACCCAGATTTTCTCACCGTGCGCTTCCACAATTCCCTTGGCGATGGCCAGTCCCATACCGGTGCCCTTGGTTTCGAAACGGTAGCGGCGGCCGCGGAAGAACTTGTCGAAGATGTGAGCGCGCTCGTCCTCGTCGATGCCGGCGCCGCGGTCGGCGACCCCGATCACGATCTTCTCACCTTTGCGCACGGCGGAAATGGTGAGTGGAGAGGCTTCGGGGGAATACTTGAAGGCATTTTCCATCAATTGCTTGACCACCTGCTGCACGAGTTCGGGGTCGCACTCCACACGCGGCAGGTCAGGCGCCACGAGGATGGTCACGGGCCGTCCTCGGCGCAGGCCGGCGAGATCGGCAAGCGCGGACTCGAGGAGTTCCGCCGCGGTCACGGGGAATTTCTCCAGGTGCAGTTTGCCGGCCTCGACGCGCGCCATGGCGATGACTTCGGCGGCCAAATGGTTCAAGCGGTCGGCTTCCTCGTTGATGATGGTGAGCAGCTCGCGATCCGCCGGGGGCGCCGTGCCCAGCAGGCTGGTGACGGCCGCTTTAATGGAAGTGAGCGGGGTTTTGATATCGTGCGCCAGGGAATCGAGCAGGGCCGATTTCAGCACCTCGCTCTGGCGCGCGGCCTCGGCGTGGCTGGCGTCTTCGATGGCGCGCGCCTTCTGGATGGTGATGGCGATCAGGTTGACGACGGCGCGCAGGGTCTGGTCGGAGGGCAGCGGCCCGAGAAGCGCCATGGCGCCCAGGGGATGGCCGCCCAAACGGACGGGCGCGGTGGCCCGCATGCGCGGGGCGTCCACGGTGAGTCCGTCGACTTCGGCGGCGGCCAGGAGATCGTGGTCGCTAACCGGGGCGCTCTCCGGCCCGGAACGGAAGAACTCCTCGCCGGGGCGGTAATAGAAGGCGGCGGCCTCACAGCCGAACACCTGCACCACGCGCTGTACGAACTCGCGGATGGTGCGCCGCGCACTGCCGCTGAGCATCATGGCCTGCACGAGTTCGTAGAGGCGCTCGATTTCGAGGCGGCGCTCCTCGGCTTCGGCGGCGCGGCGGCGGACCCGCGCGGAGAGCTGGCTGGCGGTGACGGCGGTGACCAGGAAAGCGCCCAGCGCCACCCAATTCTGGGGATCCTCGATGGTGAAGGTGCCGATAGGCTCCAGGAAATAGTAATTCAGCCCGAGTACGGCGACGATCGACGCCACGGTGGCTTCGGCCAGCCCCCAGCGCGCGGAGACGCCGAGAATCACCAGGAGCACGGAGAGCGACACGGTCGTATTGTTGACGGAGAGCACCGAGCGGTAGAGCGCGAGGACGGCTCCCACGGCGAGGATGGAGACCAGGAAGCGGGAGAGTTTCAGGCGTGGCATGGGACCTCTGGAGAAAGAGTCCGAGCACCGTGCGGATGCACAAGGCGGAGCCTTATGCCACAGTGCGGATGCACAAGGCGGAGCCTTATGCCACGCATCACTCGCCTCCGAAGAGGCGCTGGAAGAAGTCGCGCGTGCGGCGGCGGATTTCGGCGAGGGTGATATCCAAGGGCTGCAAGTGGAGGCGATCGGGAGTCCAGCGCTTGACCAAGCCGGTGAGCACCTCAAACTGGGCCTGGGAGGTGGGCAAGCTGCCTTCGGAGTGCCCCGTGGAGAGGCGCTGTCCATGATCGAGGGCGCGATAGAAGGTGGAAGCGTCGCGCAAAAAATTGGCGTCTTCGGGCGTGAGGTGTCCCATCTTCTCGATGACTTCGATGCGCTCCGGGGTGTTCAGCACTTTGTAGAAAATGCCTGCCCCGCGGAGGCGGAGATACATCAGGGCGAAGTCGATATCATAATAACCCCCGACCCCGGCTTTGAGGGGATTGCGGGCGCCCTGCTCGCGTTCCAGGCGGGCGCGCATCTCGCCGAGCTCGTGGCGGGAGCGCATGCTCTGGCCATAGCGGCGCCAGTCGACGTCCTGAAGCTCGTGCAGAAACACGGTGGCGCGCTCCATATTGCCGGCGATGGCGCGCGATTTCATGTAGGCGACGCCTTCCCAAGCCTCGGCCTTTTCGGCGAAGTAGGTCTTGTAAGCGCCCTCGGTCTGCACCAGGTCGCCGGCGCGTCCGTTGGGTTTGAGGCGGGTATCGATGGCGAACATGACGCCTTCGCCGGTGTAGGAACTGAGGGTCTGGATGATGCGCTCGGCGACGCCGGTCCAGTAGACCTGTTCGGCAGCGTCGCGATCGGGGATGACGAAGTTGACGTCGGCGTCGCTGCCCAGGTCGAACTCGCGCACGCCGAGGCGGCCGAGGGAGATCACCATCATCTGGTCGGTGGCGCGATAGCCGGCGCTGGAGGGCGGCGGCGCTTCGGCCAGGGCGATGCGGTAGGCGGCGGCGATGACGCTATCGGCGAGCACGCTGGTCTTGCCGAGCGTTTCGAAGATGGGCGCGTGCCCCAGCATGCTTTCGCACTGGATGCGGAGCATCTGGCGGCGGTAAAAGCGGCGCAGCGCGGCGCCGTTATGGAGCGGGCCGCCTTCGAGCTGGAACGGCTCGCCGATCTCCTCCAGCAGCTCGGGGTAGCGCAGGAGCTGGTCGGCGAAATGGGCGCTGTGCTCGAAGATGTCCAGCACCTCGGCGGGCGACGCTTCCAGCCGCGCCAGCAGCTCCGGGCTGGCCGTCGCCTCTTCCAGATAATGCTCGAAACGCGCCCGTCCGCGGCGGAGATTGGCGGCGGCGAGGGCGGCGGCGAGGCGGGGCGAGCGTTCGCCGAGCACGCGATCCAGATTGCTATCCGGCGGCGGCGCCTCCACTTCTTCGGGCCGGGGCATTCGCTCCTCGAATCCGGGGGATGGCGGCTGGCAGAAGTCGTGCACGACGCGATGGTAGATCTCGCGCACCGCCGAGAGGTGTTCCTGGAGGCGCCGACTGAGGGCCTCGCCGTCCGGCGTGGCGCCGGCGCCATCGTCCGGCATCTTGCGCGCCAGCAGGTCCAGCCGCGCGGGACTGGTGGGCAGGGTGTGGGTCTGGCGGTCTTCCTCCATTTGCAGACGGTGCTCCAGGTTGCGCAGGAAGGAGTACGCGGCGGACAGGCGGGCGTATTCGCCATCGGAAAGGAAGCCCTTGTCGCGCAGGCGGAAGAGGGCGAAGACGGTGCCGCCGTGGCGCACCCACTGCTCGCGGCCGCCGTGCAGGCGTTGCAAGCACTGCACCAGGAACTCGATGTCGCGGATGCCGCCGGGCGTGAGTTTGACGTCCAGGCCGCCTCGCTTGCCGCGCCGGGCGGCCAGTTTCTCGCTGATACGCTGGCGGGTTTCGCTGACCGCCTCGACGGCGCGGAAATCGAGCGAGCTTTGATAGATGAGGGGCTCCACAAACTCCAGGAGAGCGGCGCCGGGCTCGCTCTCTCCGGCGGAGATGCGGGCCTTGATCAACATCTGCTTCTCCCAATCGCGGGCGCGTTGGCTGTAGTACATGCGCGCGCCTTCCTCGGAGACGGCGATCTCACCGAGAGTTCCGTCCGGGCGCAGGCGCAGGTCCACGCGATAGCACTGGCCCTCGGCGGTGTAGGAGCAGAGGAGCGCGGTGTACTGGTTGGCCACCTTCTTGTAGAATTCCTTGTTGGTCAGGACGGCGGGACCGTCGGTTTCGCCATTGCCGCCGTAGACGAACATGAGGTCGATATCGGAGCTGTAGTTCAGCTCCTTGCCGCCCAGCTTGCCGAGCGAGACGACGCTGAAGCCGCAGAGCGCGCCGTCTTCCAGGCGGGGTTCGCCGTGGCGCGCGACCAGCTCGGCGCGGATGCGGCGGTAGGCCACGTCGAGGATGGCGTCGGCGAGGTTGGACAATTCCTCGGTGACGTCGGAGAGGGTGGCCGCGCCGAGCACATCGCGGAGGAGAATGCGCAGCAACTGGCGGCGGCGGAAGCGCGCGAAATCGACCGCCGAAGGCACGCCCGTGCCCAGAAAACTGTAGAGGCGCTCGCGGTAGTTCTCCAGCGTGAGCACGCTGTTGAAGGCCGGTGAAGCGGCGACGCGCAGGATGCGCTCCGGGTCGCGCAATGCGGACTCGGAGAGAAAGCGGCTATACGAGAAGAGGCTGACGGCGCAGCGCAGGGCGGCGGGGTTGGCCACGATGCGGTGGTACACCGAGGGGAAGAGCTGGCGCAGGCGTTCCAGGAAATCGTGGGCGCGTTCGGGGTTGGGCGCGGCCGCGGTCAGTTCAGTGGCGATCATGGGTCAGGCCAGCGTGGAGACCAGCGATACCGCATCTCCGGCGCGCACCGGGCCGGGGGTCAAGACGCTGGTGTAGAAGCCGCTCATCCCCCAACGGGCGGAGGAGAAATCGCGCCCCTTCACTTTTTGGTCGTAGATTTCGAGCTTGAGCGATTCCCCGTAGACATCGAGCGCCGAGCAGGGGCCGCGGGGCTGGGTGATTTCCAGGTGAACGCCGCCCACGCGAATCCGGTCGCCGATGCGGATCTGGCGGAGATCGATGCCCCGGGTGGTGAGGTTCTCGCCCATGGCGCCGTAGAAAAGCGGATACCCGCGCGCCGCCAGCGCGTCGACGACTTCCGACGCGATGATGAGGATGGCCTTGAGCGGACCGCCGTGGATGTTGGGGTGGGCGTGCAGGTCCCCCTCGATGCCGAGCGGCGTGATCCAGCCCTCGGCGATGGCGCGCTTGGGCAGCCCGCCGGGTGAGATGTTGACCTGCACGATGGCGCCTTGCAACAGTCCCCCTGAAAAGTGGTCCGAGCTGTGCTCGGATGCACAAGGCGAAGCCTTATGCCACTAAATGTCGTAGTAGAGCGCGAATTCGTAGGGATGCGGGCGCAAGCGGACCGCCTCTGCCTCGTTCTTGCGTTTGTAATCGATGAAGGTTTCGATCAACTCCTCGGTAAAGACGTCGCCGCGCATGAGGAAACCGTGGTCGTCTTCCAGGCAGCTCAGGGCCTCGTCGAGCGATCCCGGCATGGAGGGCACGCTCTTCATCTCTTCGGGAGAAAGGTCGTAGATGTCCTTGTCGAGCGGTTCGCCGGGATTGATACGGTTGGTTACGCCGTCCAGGCCGGCCATCAGCATGGCGGCGAAAGCCAGATACGGGTTCGCCGAGGGGTCCGGCGGGCGGAACTCCACGCGCTTAGCCTTGGGGCTGGCCGAGTACATCGGAATGCGGCAGGCGGCCGAACGGTTGCGGCGCGAGTAGGCCAGGTTCACGGGAGCTTCGTAGCCCGGCACCAGGCGCTTGTAGCTGTTGGTAGTGGGCGCGATGATGGCGGAAAGCGCACGGGCATGCTTCAGCAGGCCGCCGATGTAGTGCAGGCCGAGCTGGCTGAAACCGGCGTAGCAATCTCCCGCGAACAGCGGCTTGCCGCCCTGCCACAGACTCTGGTGGCAGTGCATGCCGCTGCCGTTGTCCGCGAACAGCGGCTTCGGCATGAAGGTCACGGTCTTGCCGTACTGGTTGGCGACGTTGCGCACGATGTACTTGAACAGCATCATGTTGTCGGCCGATTTCACCAGGGTATCGAAGCGCTGGTCGATTTCGGCTTGGCCGCCGGTGGCGACTTCATGATGGTGGCACTCGATGATCATGCCGCACTTGATCATGGTCTGGACCATCTCGCTACGGAGGTCCTGGTAATGATCGGTGGGCGGAACCGGGAAGTAGCCTTCCTTGTAGCGCGGCCGGTAACCCAGATTGTTCTCGCGCCGGCCGGAGTTCCAGCGGCCTTCCTCGGCGTCGATGAAGTAGTAGCCGGAGTGCTGGTTCTGGTCGAAGCTGATGTTGTCGAAGATGAAAAACTCCGCCTCCGCCCCAAAATAGGCGGTGTCCGCCACGCCGCTGTTCTTCAGGTACAACTCGGCCTTCTGGGCGATCCAGCGCGGGTCGCGCTCGTAGCGCTGCTTGGTGATGGGGTCCTTGACGTCGCCGTACATCACCAGCGTGGCGGTTTCCGCGAAGGGGTCCATGAACGCGGTGGTGGGGTCGGGAATCAGCAGCATGTCGCTTTCATGGATCGCCGCCCAGCCGCGGATGCTCGACCCGTCCATACCGAAGCCTTCTTCAAAGCTGCTCTCGTCCAACTCGGTGATGGGATACGACACGTGGTGTTGCAGGCTGGGTATATCCGTGAATCTCAGGTCCAACTGCTTGGCGTCGTTTGTCTTGGCGTATTCGAGTACTTCCTGCGGTGTCATCGATCCTCCTCAAATGCGGTGCGTAACCAGTGTTTCACCTCATCGTCGATCTCCGCGAGCGAGGAAATCGGAATGCGGTGGGTAATGCGATCCTTCTTGGCGTAGCCGCCAGTGTCGATCAGCCTGCCCTCGGCGGGGCGGGCTCCGAGGGCGAATCCCAGGTCGATGCGCGTGCGCGTGGTGGGCTTGATTTGCGCGAACACGTGCTTGCGATAGAGCGGCACCATGGTCTGGCAGGGGCACGCCTTGACGTCCTTGCCGAGGCCAAAGCCGAGTTTCAGGAGCGCGTCGTAGATGGGCCGCAGCGCGTCCTTGCCGGCGAACATGGCGTCCACGTATCGCTCCGCCGCGCGCAGATAAGTCTCGGGGTCGCCCATTTCCCCGCCCTTGCCGCCGGCGCGCTCGGCGATCCGCATGGCGGAGATGGTGGGCAGGCCGTGCTCGCTCTTGAGCCAGGCGCGGCGCTCCTTTTCGGTGGGCGGAGCGGCCTTGTGGACGAGCTTGAGCCACTCCTCGATGGAGCGTCCGGTCTTTTCGTTCAGGGTGGCGACCCATTTCTGGGCCATCGCCACGCTGGGGTGAACGCTATAGAGAGACTTCGCGGTAGCCACGACACTACGAGTATATAGTGGGGCAGGCGCTTTCGCCTGCCAACTTCGCTGGTTGACGGTTTTTTCCCACCTTCTGACGGTCACCGCTCGAATTGGGCCTTAAGCCCCCAGCAGGGCGTTGACGTGCCGCATGACTTCGAAGGCGTCGGCGACGTAGAGGACGTCGGCTTTGCCGCGCGCCCAGCCGCAGCCGGCATCCAAATTGATGGCCCGGCGCTGATTGACGAAGCGCCATCCGACGACATGCGGCTCCTCGCCGTGGCAACAGGTGGAAAGGCCCTTGGCGTGGCGCGGCGTCGAGCCGGTCTGGCCCACCTGGTTCATGTGGGTCATGCAGTGTAGGACGGCTTCGCCTTCGCCGCTGAGGTCCACCACGCTCTTGCTGCCGCCGAGCGAGGCCTGCGCCTTACGCAGGAAGGCGAGGATCAACCGCTCCGCCTCGGCGGCATGGACCGCGCCATCGGCCTGCTTCTTGGTCCAACCGGCGCCGGCCACGAGGAGGATCTTGGCATCGGGGCGGATGGTCTGCTCGTCGGCCTTGGGCGACTGGTAACCGGTGACCGTGGTGCGCGTGGCGGGAGGCTCCACGCTGACCGCTTCCACCGTGGGGCAGGCGCTTTCGCCTGCCAACCCCATCCCAGCCCACGGGGCGACGCAACCGGGATCGAGCAGCACGACCCAGGGACGCTGGGTGCGCGCGAGTACGCCTTCCATGCGCTGCCGGTAGAACCAGCGCGTCACCGCCGGAGCGCCGCCGGCCGCCGACGCTAGATTGGTGGCGTGGGTGTCGACGCGACCGCCCAGGCGGTAGGCCACGCCGGGCAGGGCGCGCGCCCAGCGGGAGGTTCCCGCCGCGATGACGATCGGGCAATCCGCCGCCCGGCAGAGGGCCTCGGCGGCGGCCGCGTCGGTGGCGTAGCGCGGCTGGCCGAAGGCTTCGCCGGTGACGGCGAGGAAGCGCGCCGCGCCGCAGCCCGCGATCTGGTTGGCCGCCGCATCGGTGGCCGCGCCGACCAGTCCGACGGTCAGCGTGCCGCCGAGAGAGAGCGCCGTGGCAAGAGATTCCAGCGCCGGTTTGGCGAGCGAACCGTCGGCTTCCGTATGAGCCAGCAAGAGAATGTTTTCCACGTTATTCTTCCCCCATCCAGGCGACGATTTCGCGCGCGATTTCTTCCGCCGGCATCTCCTTGACGATGCGCGTCTGGCGCTGCTGTTTGGGCAGCGTCACGGAGGCGAACGTCAGCCCCGCGTTGCTTACGGGCGCGGCTTTGGCGCGTTGCAGCGCGGGCATCACGGCGCGCATGTTGGCCATGCCGACTTGCGGATTGTTGCGCGGCTCGGGCAGGTTGCCGGTAGCCCATCCGAGCAACGCCGGAGGCGCGGCGCAGAGCGACACCTGGTGGCGCCCGCCTTCCACGCGCTCCAGCACTTCGAAGCTGCCGTCTTCGCGCACGGCGATCCGGTCTACACCCTGGAACTGCTCGGCGATGCCCAATCGCTCGGCCACCATCTGCATGGTGCTGCCGGCGCCACGCGAGGCGGATTCCCAGCCGCCGAAGAGCAACAGCCGGGCGCGATCCAGCCCCGCGATGCCTTCGATGCCAGCAGCCAGCGCGGCCGCCGTTTCGAAGGAATCGGCGAAGCCCGACGCCGGCCCGTCCAGCGCCACCAGTTCGAAGGGCACCTTCTGCGCCACCGTCATCATCACCTGCTGTAGTTTGGCCTTGGCTCCCAGGCTCACCAGCCACACCTTGCTGCCCGGTGTCTTCTGTGCCAGGTTCGCCGCTTCGAACAACGCGTGCCCGGCCCAGGGGTCCAGTACCGCCGGCAGCATCATTTCGTTCTTGAGGGAAGGACCCGCCGGACCGGTGACCGGCTCCAGGGTCTGCAACGGGTCAGGGACAAAACTGCCGCAGACCACGATCTGAAAAGGAGTACTCACGGGGATGACTTCCAGTATAATCGGCTGCCGCGCCTGCGATAATCGAGCTTATGCATGAACCCCGCAGAGGCTTGGATTTCAGCCGGGAACTTGCCGGGAAGTTCAAGGGTTGGTACCACAGTTTTGAGCTTCCGGATGGTACGCGAATCGCGGGCTTCAACGAGCTCGATTGGCTGCGCAAGCGGTACGCGCGGTTTCCGATTCCCGCGGATTTGACGGGGAAGCGGGTGCTGGACATCGGCGCCTGGGACGGGTGGTTCAGCTTCGAGGCGGAACGCCACGGCGCCGAGGTGACGGCCATCGATTGCGTGGAGGTGGCCAATTTTCTGGAAATTCAGAAAAGGCTAGCATCGCGCGTCAGCTACCGGATTCTGGACTTCTACGAGTTGCCCGAGGCCGGTTTGGGCGCGTTCGATTTCGTCTTCTGCCTGGGCATTCTCTACCATCTCAAGCATCCCCTGCTGGCCCTGGAAATTGTCTGCGCACTCACCACGGACACGGCCATTGTGGAATCCTTCGTGATCGATGCCGCCACGTGGCAGGATCACCAGGACGAGGTCCCCACCATGGAGTTTTACGAGACCGACGAACTGGGCAACCAGTTGGACAACTGGATCGGCCCCAGCGTGAGTTGCCTGATGGCGATGTGCCGGGCCGCCGGGTTCGCCCGGGTGGAGTTCCTGCACACCACGGGCTTGCATGCGGGGGTGGCGTGCCATCGCCAGTGGGAGCCGATCCCGGCGGAGGCGAAGAGCGCGGCGCCGGAGCTTCTGGCGGTGGCGAATTCGCGGACCTTCGGCCTCAATTTCGCCACGCGCAAGGAGGAATACATCAGTTGCTGGTTCCGCACCACGGAGCCCACTGTCACGCGCGGCCAACTGCGCCTGGAAGTGGGCGGCTTCGGCGTTCCGGCCTTGTACGTGAGGCCCGACGAAAACGGCGCCTGGATGGCGAACTTCCGCCTGCCGCCGGGCTTGGGCAGCGGATGGAGCGCGGTGCGCCTGCGTTTTGCGGATAGCGCATTCGGCAACACGACGCCGCGCATTGCCGTGGACCTGCCGCTGCGCGTGGAGCGGCTTGTCCTGAAGGGCGCCTGCGATGGGACCACGTGGAACGCTCACGAGGTGAAGGCGTCGGACGGCGGATTCATCAGTTGCTGGGTGACCGGTCTGCCGGAGAATGCCGACCGCGCGAACGTCGGCGTGTACCTGGGAGAGAAAAAGCTGCGGGCGGAATACGTGAGCGAACCCGACGCGGAAGGGATGCGCCAGATCAACGCCGCGCTGCCGGTGGATGTGGGCAAAGGTCCGCAGCCGTGCCGGGTGGAATGCGGCGGCGTGAGCACGGAAGGGTGGATGCTCAACGTGGTGTAGGGGCCGCGCGATTCGCGTACCAAGAGAAGCAGACCGTGGCGCCGCCGGCGCGCCGATTGAGGGCCCATCGCGGCAGGTTCTTAGCCGCGTCCCGCTTGCAAAGGGAGGTGAAAAGCGCTTTATATAGGTGTAACGGGATCTATGGCTCACGCGACCTGCGTCCAGGGTCGAAATCCGCCCGTCCGAATAAGGAGTCCGCATGTCAACGAATGAACCTCTCGATCGCCGCGGTTTTCTGAAGTCCGTCAGCGCCACCGGCCTGACGCTCACCGCCGCCACCACTGCTATCGCCGCCAGGACCGCCAGCAAGATGAGCGGGGGACGCGTGATCGGCGCCAACGACCGCATCAACATCGGCGTCATCGGCTGCGGCGGCCGCGGCAGCTACGACGCCGGCGCGTTCGCCAGCTTCGGCGCAAAGAACAACAATGCCTGCCAGATCGTCGCCGTCTGCGATGTCTACGAAAAACGCAAGAAGATGGTGGCCGACAGGCACAAGGTGAAGGGCTATCTGGATTATCGCGAACTCCTCAACCAGAGCGATGTGGACGCGGTGGTCGTCGCCACTCCCGACCACTGGCACGCCAAGATGGCCATGGACGCCATGGACAAGGGCAAGGACGTGTATCTGGAAAAGCCCATGGTGCACACCAACGAAGACGCGCGGCAGTTGGTGGCCACCGTGAAGGAGACCAAGCGGATCCTGCAGGTGGGCTCGCAAACCACTTCCGCCGACATCTGGTGGAAGGCCAAGAAGGCCATCGCCGACGGCATGATCGGGCAGATGATCATGAGCCAGGGTTCGTACCATCGCAACAGCATCGAGGGCGAGTGGAACTATCCCATCGACGCCGGCGCCGGCCCCGATGCCAAGGGCGACGACTTTATCGACTGGAACATGTGGCTGGGTTCGCAGTTTAAACTCGCCCCGAAGCGCTCCTGGGATGCCGACCGCTTCTTCCGCTTCCGCAAGTACTGGGACTATTCCCTGGGTATCGCCAGCGACCTCTTCTACCACGTGATCGCGCCGCTCAACATCTGCTGGGACGAGCCGCAGTTCCCCACCAAAGTGATGGCCACGGGCGGAGTCTACGTCTTCAAGAAATTGCCCGACGGCAAGCCGGACCGCGAAGTGCCGGACACCTTCCACCTGCTGGCGGAATACGCCAAGGGCCACTCGCTGGTGCTGAGTTCCTCCATGGCCAACGACACGCACATTCCCGGCATGATCCGCGGGCACGAGGGGACCATCATCATGGTGGATCACGGGCAGTTCGAGCGCAACGTCCCCTTCATCACGGTGAAGCCGCAGGTGAAGACCACGAGGGTGGGCGGGCAGTACAAGACGGTGGCGATCGGCGGCGAAGCCTACGAGACCAAATTCGGCGTCAAGGACATTCAGATTCCCATCGATCAGGCCGACATGATGGATGCGCACATCGGCAACTTCCTGGGCTGCATGCGCACCCGCGAGAAACCGCACCTGGATGTGGAGACGGGCGCCAAGGCGGTGGTGGTGATCAACCTGGCGGCGCAGTCTTACCGCGAAGGCAAGGTCATGTACTGGGACGCCCAGCACTGGAAGGCCTCGGACAAGCCGGTTAAGGCGTAAGCGGGAAAACCATTAGCCGCCGATAAACGCCGATGAACGCGGATAAGACCAAGAGATGCTTATCCGCGTTCATCGGCGTTTATCGGCGGCTATTTCTGTTTTTGGCCTGCCACTTTCGAACAGATTCGTCCCAGCACTGAACACTCCCTCTTCCGCATCCTCCGCTAAACTCCCTGTTTCCGGCGGCACATCGCGTGCCTGTCACTACGCGCACGGGGAGGTTTCCCATGGCACAAAAGGAACGCATTCGGGAAGCTTTGAGCGGCTTGCCCAGTTTGGAGCATTTGACGGAACGGGTTGCGGACGGCTGGAAACTGGTGGCCATCGAATGGGAGCGCGAAGCATCCGCCGCTGGCGATACCCACGAGGACCGGGGGGTGGAAGAGATTCCCTACGGGCTGCGTGTGTCCGACGATTGCACGGGCCTGGTGGAGAGCCAACCGGAGCGCGAGATCATCCTTACGGCGCTCGATATGATCGTGGAGGATTGCCCGCTTTCCCGGGTGGCGGATGAACTCAACCGCCGCGGCCACACAACCCGCGAGGGGACGCCGTGGACGCCGTCGACGCTATTCACGCTATTGCCGCGGATGATTCAAGTGGGGCCAAGGGTTTTCCGCAGCGAGGAGTGGGTGACGCGCAAGAAGCGTCTGCCGCGGGTGGTGTAAAGAAACGTGTGGGGCAGGGGCACCCAACGGCGCCCCCTGCCCCACGTAGACTGCGCGGGCCGGTTTAGAAGTGGAAACGCAGGGAGAGCTGAAGGTTGCGGACGTCACCGCTCTTGCCCGTGACCTTCATGAACGTGGTGAGGTTGGTCGGATCGGTGCTGACGCCGTTCCAGTTCGGGTGATTAAGCGCATCATAGGCCTCGGCGCGGAACTGGAAGCCGATGGCCTCGCGAATCTTGAAGTCCTTAAACAACCCCAGATTGTAATTCTCGAAGCCGGGGTTGTAGATCATGTCGCGAATGCCGTTCTGATGGGTGAAGGTGCCCGCCGGGGGCGCGGTCCACTTCAGCGTGCAGCCGGCGCCGTTGGCGGGGCAGTTAGGCTCATTGAACGGATAGACCCACCAGTTCTGGTCGGAGTTTCCGCTGTTATGGGCCATCGTCTTCTGGTAATCCAGGCCGCTGTTGTTGTACACCCAATACTGTCCGATGCCGCCGGCCAGGCTGCCATCCACGCCGACACCGGCATAGTCGGTGCCGCGGCCAATGCTGGTCGGAGTGCCGGACTGGTACTGGATCAGCCCGCTGAGTTGCCAGCCGCCGAGCGCCTTGCCGGGGACGTGGTTGTTGCCTTTGAAGAACGGAAGCTGGTACAGGAAATTGGCGACGAACACGTGGCGCGTATCGAACTCCGCCGGCCCCCACAGGTTACCGGCATAATAGGTGTCGGGAATGATGTCGCGCTGGTTCGAGCCACTGTCCATGACCTTGCTGTAGGTGTAAACCACTCCGAAATGCAGGCCTGAGGACAAGCGGTGAGTCCAGGTAAGCTGGAGGGCGTTGTACATGGAACTCGCGACGTTGTCGGTCTCACGAATCGAATTGTAGCCCTTGTAAGGCCGCAAGTCATCGAGGTTCGTGCCAGCGGGGGCGGCGGCGACCGCCGCGGGCGTCGGCTGGTTGATGTTGGACTCGCGCTGCAGGTGCAGTCCGCGCCGTCCCACATAACCCACCGTCGTCATGGAGTGCCAGGGAAGTTCGCGCTCCACGGTGAAGTTCCAGTTCCACGCCTCGGGATTCTTGAAGTCGCGGCTCTGCGTGGTAACCGTGAGAGGCAGGCTGTTGGCCGAAAGGCCGCCCGGGTTGTCGGCGTTCCCGAATGTCACGTTGGCGGTCGGTTGGAACGGCGGGTTGCCGCCCAGAAACACGGAGTCGCTGACGCCCAGGCGGGTGAAGAACCGCCCGCCGCCCGCGCGAACGACGGTCTTCTCGTTCACCCGGTAGGCAAAGCCGGCGCGCGGCTGCCACTGGCCCCAACGGATTTTGGAGAAGTAGTTGGGATACGTTCCGCCGCGGAACAGGTAGTCGTACACACCGGCCGTCGATTCGGGGAAGCGGCCGACCCCGGCGGACGGCCAGCCATTCCCCGGGATTACCATGCCGTTGTAACGATCGGTGCCCGAGGGAGCGATCACCACGCCATTCTTCACGGTAACCGCCTTGCTCGGATCGTACAGGGCCGGATCGAACACGATCATATTGCCCCACATCGCGTGGTAGGGCACGATGACCGTGTAGCGCACGCCGAGGTTGACCGTCAGCTTCTGGCTGACCTTCCACGAATCCTGCGCATACGGTTCGTACGAGAAGCCGCGGAACGGCGTGTACGCGCGCTGGCCAAGCTCGGAGTAAGAATCGAATATGCCCATAGCGGTGTTGCCGATGGCGTTGCCGCTGCTGGGAGCGCCCGAACGGGTATCGGTAAAGGTGAATTGCCCGTTCTGGTTGTTGGTGCAGGTGGGGCAGGCGGAAACGTTGATTTCGTCGTTGTCGTTCTCGCCCGACTTCTCGAAATACATCCCGAACTTCAGGGTGTGGCTGCCACGAATCCACGTGAAGCTGTCGGAAACGGTATAGATCGGGCCCGTGGAGTGAGATGGATACGGGCCGCCGTTCAGGCCGCTGAGGCCGGTGATATTCGCGGTCGGGATACGCGTGGGGATCAGTTTGCCCGCGGGGAAGATGTACGGGTAGTTGATGCCGACCGTGGTGCGATCGAGGAAATGGGCAGTGTCGACGGGGATGTAGACATCGTCCAGACTGACGGTCGCGATCAATTCGTTCACCTTAGTCGGGCTGATGGTCCAAACGTGGTCGAGAGAGTTGGTCTGATTGGGACGATTAAAGAACTTCGGCGTTTCGGTAGGTGTGCCATCCAGAGGCTGATACTCCCAGAACTCATAGTTCATGCGCCGGAATTGCAGCCGCTGCTTGTCGGTGATGTTGATGTCGGCTGCGAGCGTGTCCTTGCGCTGATTCTGCGGATGCTTCGCGGTCACGTAATAGTTGCTGGTCCCTCCGATGGAGCCGACTGGAACGTCGGCCTGGGGATACGCCTTCAGGATGCCGAGGCCGTTTGGACTTTGCAGCCCCACTGGAATGAGGTTGCCCGGGATCGGAACCTTGGTGTTCGGATCCACAAGTTGGACCACCTTACCCAGAATATTCACCGGGTTGTTGGTCAGCAACTCGCTGAAATTCCCCTGGCGCATCAAAGCGGTGGGTACCGTCCACGTGGCGCTATCGAAGTACCGGTACCTCACCCATTCCTGGCCCCAATACCAGAAGAACTTCGATTTGTCCTTGTTGAGCTTGCCGGGGATGTAAAACGGGCCGCCGGCGTTGTATCCGAACTGGTTGTACTGGAACGGCAGCACGATGCTGTTCGGCAGCAGGCCCGGTATGTCGGGCGTGTGGTTGCGCGTCCACGTGTTGGCGTTGAACCGGTCGTTGCGGTCGTATTCGTATGCCGACCCGTGGAATTGCTGTCCGCCGGCGCGCGTCAGGATGCGGATCTGCGCTCCGGAGGTGCGGCCAAATTCGGCGGCGTATGCCGCAGTCAGGATCTGAACTTCCTGGGTGGAATCGACGTCGGCCGCGCCCAGGCTGGTACCGTTGGAGCGGGTCCGGGTGGCAGGCGCGCCGTCATAGGTAATCAGGTTCTCGGGGTTGCGCGACCCGTTGAAGTTTGAGGGGCCCTGGGTAAAATTAAAGTTCAGGCCGGCGGCGTTGCCGGGACGCGCACCGGGCGCCAGAATGGCGAGGCCGACCGGGTTTCTGCCGTTAAGCTCCAGCAGGTCGATCTGCTGGCGCGTGACGAGAGCCTCGTTGGTGGCCGATTCGGTCTGGAGCGCCTGGGCCGATGCGGAGACCTCCACAGTCTCGGTCGCAGCGCCCACCGTGAGCGTAACATCAACCGCCAGTAACGCGCTGGGATCGAGCTTGTTGTGCAGGGCATCGAACTTCTTGAAACCGGACGCCTCGGCCGTGACCGTGTACAAACCGGCTGGAATGTTGGTGACGGTGTAGACGCCGGACTCGTTGGTGTTGCTACGCCGCTCGGTCCCGTTGGCCTCATTCTTGACGGTCACCTGAACCTTCGGCACCACGGCTCCGCTGGGATCTTTCACGAAACCCGATATGGAGCCCAAATCCGATTGTGCGAACGCGAGACTGGTACAAACGAGTAAAACTAGCGCGAGCGCGAAGGCCCGCGAAGAACAAACGCGGTTCATCTAGAATCCTCCTTAAATCAAGATCAAGTTCAGCCCGTTGGCGGGCCGTCGTGTGGTTTCTCCTGGGCCCCCGCCACCCAGTAATGCAAGGTGTAACCGGCAGCCGGACGGAACTGCTTCAACTGATGCGGCCTCTCCCCGTTCTGCTCTCATTTAGCTCTTTGGAGCTGGCTCTTAAGAGCCATACACCAAACAAATATAAGACCTCGGGCATCTCGCACGCAAGTAAAGAATTCGTTTCAGTCAACGGGCCGGCGGCAAGGAGCGAAATCGGGCAAGTTTCTCCCAAAAACGGAAGTTTCGACGGTTGCAGAGGCCGATTTCTGCAGAATTTCACATTTTTGCCGGGGTCCGCCCGGGCGGTATGAAGGGAGGGCACGCCGGCGGTCCGGTCCGGGCACAAAAAAAACTCCGGGGCCACCAATCGGTGACCCCGGAGCCCAAGTTGAACCGCGGTGGATTCAGCCTCTAGAAGCTGTAGCGCAGCGAGAGTTGCAAGGTGCGTTGCAGGCCCGTTTTGCTGGTGATCATGCCGAACTGGCTCGACGTCGGATTAAGATTCGGGCCGCTCAAGTTCGGGTGATTGACGAAGTCGTAGGCCTCGGCGCGGAACTGGAAACTGTTCCGCTCGTTGACCTTGAACGACTTCAACAGGGCCAGGTTCCAATCCTGCAAGCCCGGTTGGTAGACGGAGTCGCGCACGCCGGGCGTCAGGTTGAACGTGCCTGCCGTGGGCTGCGTGACCGTGGCGGTGAAATACTTGGGAGAAGAAGAGTTGGTCACCGGGCCGGCAAATGCCCCGGTGTTGATGGTCGGCGAGCCGCTGAGGTTCCAGAACTGCCCTTCGGAACCGCAGCCTAAGCTGCCGTACTCGCCTACTCCGGCGAAATCGGCGTTGGTGCCGATGCCGCACGGCGTGCCGGTCTGGAACTGCGTGGTGCCGGAGATTTCCCATCCGCCCAGCAGTTTCTCGGCCGTGTTCTTCTGTCCCTTGAAGAACGGCAGATCGTAGATGTAGTTAATCATGACGACGTGCCGGGTATCGAATTCCGAAGGTCCCCACATGTTGCTGGTGTTGTAGGTATCGGCCACGATGTCGCGGTAGTTGGAGCCGTTGTCCGAGCTCTTGGACAAGGTGTAAGAGACGCCGAAGCTGTAGCCGCCCTTGAAGGCGCGGTTCCAGGAAAGTTGCAGTGAGTTGTAAGTCGAATTCACCACGCTTTCTTCTTCCTGAATGGCCGCGAATCCCTTGTAGGGACGCAGCGCGTTCACGTTGACGCCGGGGTTGGCCTGCAACGCGCCCACCGTCGGCTCGTTGATGTCGTACGTCTGCCAGCCGTGATTTCCGCGATGCCCCACATAGGCCGCCGAAAGCACGCTGTTCCAGGGCAGCGTCTGCTGCACCGTGAGGTTGTAGTTCCACGCCGTCGGCGCCTTCAAATTGCGGTTGAGCGTGGTGATGGTGAGCGGAGCGGCGGTGCCAGAGGTCAGCGCCGCTCCCGGGTTATCGACGCTCACGTTGGCCACCGTGACGAAGGGCTGGAACGGAGAGTTGCCGCCGGGGAAGATGTTATCCAGCAGACCCATGCGGGTGGAAAATTCGCCGGCGCCTGCGCGAACCACCGTCTTGTTCGAAATCTGGTACGCAACACCCAAACGCGGCTGCCAGACCGTATCGTTGTTGATGTAGCTCTTGGGCAGATTCGGTGCGAACAATCCGGAGCACGAAGAGCCGTCGCACTGGTTGGCCGTAGCCGGCGTTGCTGCCAGCACGCGCCCCACCGCGGCGCCCGGGAAGGAGCTGAATCCGGGAATGACGACGCCGTTGTACGGATTGCCGGTGCCCAGAATCACGTTGCCGGTGGTGTTGCTCACCTGTACCGCCTGCGACGGGTTATAGAGCGTTCCGTTGAAGTAGTCCTGGTTCCCCCACAAGGCGTGGAAGCCCTGAACCGTGGTTATGCGAATGCCGTAATCCACGTGGAGCTTGGAGGTGACTTTCCAGGAATCCTGGGCGAATTCCTCCCACACCATGCCGCGCCAGATGGTCAGCGCGCGCGGCCCGATTTCCGTATAGCTGTCCGCCAGGCCCATGGCCAGGTTGGCCATTCCCACTCCGGTGGTGGCGCCCAATCCGGTGCGCGCATCGGTGAAGGTGAAATTGCCGTTCTGGTCGCTGGCGCCGCCGGGAACCGTGCTCACGTTGATCTGGTCGCCATCGTTCTCACCGGAGTATTCCAGGGTGAATCCGGCTTTGATCGTGTGGTTGCCCCACACTTTGGTGATCGTGTCGGCGGCCGTCCAGATCGGTCCCGAAGAATGCGAGGGGTACGGACCGCCCGCCAGGCCGTAGAAGTTCGGAACGGAGACGGTCGGGATCTTGTTGGGAATGTCCTTGCCCGGGAACAGGTACGGGAAGTTGATGCCGAACTGCGTGCGGTTGAAGCCGGCCAGTGCCGTATTCACCGGGATGTACACATCGTCCAGGCTGAAGGTGGCGCGCGCCTCGTTGATCAGCGTGGGGCTGACGGTCCAGGTCCAGGCGACCGTGTTGGTCTGGTTGGGACGATTGAAGTACTTGCCCGTGAGACCGGAACCCTGGTCGAACGGCTGGTATTCAAAGTAGGAGGCGTCCGTCCGGCGGCTCGAAATGTGATGCTTTTCCGAAGGCTGCCAGTCGATATTAAACGTTCCCTTGCGTTGATTGATGGGGTGCTCCGCCGTGGCCAGCCAGTTCGCCGTGCCCAGCAAGAACCCCGGCGTCGGCAGCGGGTAAGCAGTGATAATGCCGATGCCGTTGGGGCTCAACCGGTTGGTCGGAATGATGTTGTTGGCAAACGGCACGCAACTTGCCGAGCCCGACACCGCGCAGGTGCTGGGATCGTAGATGACCTTCGAGCCCGAGTACCACGGGTTGGCCGACAGCAGGTCGCTGAAGTTCCCCTGGTGCATCAACGTCGTCGGCACTGCCTGCGTCTGCGTATCCACCAGGCGGTAGCGAATCCAGTCTTCCGCCACGAAGAAGAACAGCTTCTCACGATACTTTTCGCTCATCTTCGGAAGCCACGCCGGTCCGCCGATGGAGCCGCCGAAGTTGTTATAGCGGAACGGCGCCGCGTTGGTCGTCAACGCGCTCTGATTGCGCGACCAGGTATTGGCGTTCAAATCGGAATTGCGGAAGTACTCGTACAGGCTTCCGTGGAAATCCCGCGAACCGCTCTTGCTGATAATGCGGATCTGGCCGCCCGCGGCGCGCCCGTACTCGGCGGAGTAGTCGGCGGTCATCACCTGTACTTCCTGCACCGCGTCCACGTCCGCCACGCCGATCACGGCGCCGTTGGCGCGGGTGCGCAGCGAAGGCGCGCCATCGAAGGTCACGATGGTGTCCTGCGCGCGCGCTCCGTTGATCTGGAACGGCTCGCCGGCGCCCACGGCGAAGTTAAAGTCGCCCATGGTGGCGCCGCCGCGAACACCCGGCAATAGTTGCGCCATGTACACGGGATTGCGGCCATTCAATTCCTGGGCCTGGAGCTGCGAACCAGGAATCTCGCCGGAAACCGACCCGGATTCCGTCTGTAACACCGCCGCCGTGGCCACTACTTCCACGGTCTCCGTCGCGCTGCCGATTACCAGGGTGGCGTCCAGCGACAACGCCGAGTTGGCGGTCAGTATGTTTTTCGTGCTGGAAAATTTCTTGAATCCCGGTGTATCCGCCGTCATCGCGTAAGATCCGGGCGGCAGGTTGGGAACCGTGTAGTAACCCGATTCGTTGGTGACTACCGGGTGTTCTTCACGCGTCCCTTCATTCTTCACGACTACCTTGGCCTTGGGCACGACCGCTCCAGCCGGATCCCGGACGAAACCGCCGATCGACCCATAATCCGACTGGGCAATGGCGACGCCGGAAATCAGAGCGCTCATAACCAGTACGCGCAACGTGGTGCAAACATGGCTTACACAGCTCATTTTGTATCTCCCTTTTGTGTTCGTTTGTGTTCGTTCACGAATCGAGACATTGTCCTGCAACTGCGGTAGCGCAGTTGCGATACTAAAACCCTAAGCTTGCTTTGGCACAATTATAAATCGGCCGTTCCAGGAAAAGGCATAGCCAAAAAGGGCTAACGATAGCCAATAAGGGCCAAAACAGGATAAACTCACACCTATGACGAAACGACGAACGATCTTGTTCGTGGTTGTAGCAGCCCTGTCCGCTTGCCTGCTGCCCGCACAATCGGCCTCCAAGATCACCGCGCCCAAGGAAGCGCTTGGGTTCAATCTGGGCGACGATTACCAGGTCGCCAATTACACCCAGCTGGAAAGCTACTGGAAGAAGCTCGCGGCGGAGAGCCCGCGCATGAAACTGGAGAGCATCGGCAAGACCGAGGAAGGCCGCGACCAGTGGATGGCCATCGTCACCTCGCCGGAGAACATGAAGAAGCTGGCGCGCTACAAGGAAATCGCCGGCAAACTGGCGCGCGCCGAGGGCGTCAGCGAGCCGGAAGCGCGGGCGCTGGCCAAGGAGGGCAAGGCCATCGTGTGGATCGATGGCGGATTGCACGCCTCCGAAACCGTAGGCTCGCAGCAACTCATGGAGTGGGTCTACCAGATGGTGAGCCGCACCGATGATGAGACCATGCGCTTCCTCAACGACGTCATCGTGCTCAACGTCCAGGCTAACCCAGACGGCCAGGAACTGGTGGCCAACTGGTACATGCGCGAGAAGGATCCGCTCAAGCGCACCATGAACGGGTTGCCGCGGCTCTACGCCAAATACGTCGGCCACGACGACAATCGCGATTTTTACATGTCCAACATGAAGGAATCCACGAACATGAACCGGCAGTTGTTCCTGGAGTGGTTCCCCCAGATCATGTACAACCACCACCAGACGGGCCCGGCCGGCGCCGTGGTCTTCATCCCGCCCTTCCGCGATCCGTTCAACTACAATTTCGATCCCTTGGTACCGCTGGGTATCGAAATGGTGGGCACCGCCATGCACAGCCGCCTGGTTGCCGAGGGTAAGGGAGGCAGCGCCATGCGCAGCGGCTCCAATTATTCCACCTGGTGGAACGGCGGCCTGCGCACGGTAACCTATTTCCACAACATGATCGGCATCCTGACCGAAATCATCGGCAGTCCCACGCCGGTGCGCATCCCGGTGATCGCCGACAAGCAGCTTCCGCAGGGCGATTGGCCGATGCCCGTGGCGCCGCAGGAATGGCATTACCGGCAGTCGATCGACTATGAGATGACGCAGAACCGCGCCATCCTGGACCTGGCCTCGCGCTACCGCGAAACCTGGCTGTTCAATATCTGGCGCATGGGCACCAACTCCATTCAGAACGGCAGCACCGATCACTGGACGGTGACGCCCAAGCGCATCGCGGCCCTGGAAGCGGCGGCGGCATCGGCGCCCGCGGCGGCGGGCGGAGGACGCGGCGGTCGGGGAGGACGTGGCGGCGCGGCGGCGGCGGCTCCGGCGGGCGGCGATGTACCGGGCGGCGGCGGCGCCTTCGGCGGCACGGCGCGCGCCATTCCGACGGAATTGTACGAAACCGTACTTCACGATCCCAAACTGCGCGATCCGCGCGGTTACATCATTCCTTCCGACCAGGCCGACTTTGCCACCGCCACGGAATTCGTCAACGCGCTGCTGAAGACCGGCATCACCATCCAGCGCGCGACATCCGCCTTCCAGGTGGCCGGAAAGAACTATCCCGCGGGGTCCTATGTGGTCAAGACCACGCAGGCTTTCCGCCCCCACGTGATGGACATGTTCGAGCCGCAGGACCATCCCAACGATTTCGCTTACCCCGGCGGCCCGCCGAAGCGTCCCTACGACATCACCGGCTGGACGCTCGCCATGCAGATGGGCGTGCAGTACGACCGCGTGATGGAGGGCTTTGACGGCCCCTTCACGAAAATCAACGGGCTGCTCCCGCCTCCGGCCATGTCCGTGGTGGGGCCATCCAACCCCGCCGGTTACCTGATCAGCCACCGCATCAACAATTCGTTCGTGCTGATCAACCGTTTGATGAAGGCCGGCGCCGACGTCTACTGGTTGAAATCGGCCGGCGCGGCGGATGGCGAAGACCTCGGTACCGGCGCCATCTGGGTTCCCGCATCGCCTGCCGCGCGCCCCGTGCTCGAAAGAAGCGCGCACGATCTCGGCGTGACCGTCCACGCAGTGGCCAAAGCGCCCGCCGGCGATGCCATGAAGCTCAAGCCCATCCGCATCGGCCTGTACGATCAGTACGGCGGATCCATGCCTTCCGGCTGGACGCGCTGGCTGTTCGAGCAGTACGAATTCCCCTTCGAAGTGGTCTACCCCGCGGCGCTCGACGCGGGCGATCTGAAGAGCAGGTTCGACGCGATCGTGTTCACCGATGGCGCCATCCGGCGCGGCGCCGCGGGCGGACGCGGGGGCGGCGGCGGGGGCGGTGGTTTCGGCGGCGCGCCCGATCCGGCCACCATCCCGGCCGAGTACCAGAGCATGCTGGGCCGCATCTCCGACGACAAGACCATGCCCCAGCTCAAGAAGTTCGTGGAGAGCGGCGGCAGTATCGTGACCATCGGCAGTTCCACCAGCATCGCCGAAGTCTTCGGCATCCCGGTGACCAATCACCTCGTCGAAAAAGGTCCCGACGGCAAGGACCGCGCGCTGCCGGGGGAGAAGTTCTACATCCCGGGATCGCTGCTCAAGGCCCACCTGGATAACACCAATCCGCTAGCCTACGGCATGCCCGCCGAGGTGGACGTGTTCTACGACAACAGCCCCATATTCCGCATGGAGCCTACCGCGGCGATCAAGAAGACCAGCGCCGTCGGCTGGTTCAGCGACGCCGAGCCGCTGGACAGCGGCTGGGCCTGGGGGCAGCAATACCTCGCCGGCGGCACGGTGTTCGCGGAGGCCAGCGTGGGCGAAGGCAAGGTGTTTCTGCTCGGTCCGGAAGTGAATTTCCGCGACCAGCCGCACGGCACCTTCAAGCTGCTCTTCAACGGCCTGTACGCAGGGTCGGCGAAGGCCGCGGAATTGAAGTAACAAAAGTTTCTCGCAAAGGCGCCAAGACGCAAAGAAGAGCCTTTTTGTGCTTTCTTCTTTGCGCGGCTTTGCGCCTTCGCGACTTTGCGTGAAACCCCCTTCTTTCTTTGTGCCAATCTAGAACTATGAGCTTTCGACTGGCCGTCAGCTACCAGCCGTGCGGCGATCAGGAGAACGCCATCGCGGAACTCACGCGCGGCGTTCGGGAAGGGGAGCAGCACCAGGTGCTGCTCGGCGTTACGGGAAGCGGCAAGACCTTCACCATGGCCAAGGTCATCGAGGCGGTCAACCGTCCCGCGCTGATTCTGGCCCATAACAAGACACTCGCCGCCCAGCTCTACCACGAGTTCAAGTCGTTCTTCCCCGACGCCGCGGTGGAGTACTTCGTCAGCTACTACGATTATTACCAGCCCGAAGCCTACATCCCCGCCAGCGACGTCTATATCGAAAAAGACGCCACCGTCAACGACGAGCTGGACAAGCTGCGCCTCGCCGCCACCAAGAGCCTCTTCGAGCGCCGCGATTGCGTCATCGTCTCCAGCGTCAGTTGCATCTACGGCCTGGGCTCTCCCGAGGCCTACTACGGCATGCTGCTCATGCTGGAAAAAGGCCAGCGAATCTCGCGCAACCAGATCGTCACCCGCCTGGTGGAGATCCTCTACGACCGCAACGACACCGATTTCAAACGCGGCACCTTCCGCGTGCGCGGCGACGTGATCGAGGTCTACCCCACCTACGACGACGATGCCTACCGCATCGAGCTCTGGGGCGACGAGGTGGAGAACCTATCGCAGATCGACCCCCTGCTCGGCCAGGTCAAGCAGACCTACCAGCGCCTGCCGATTTATCCCAAGACCCACTACGTGATGTCGGCCGAAACCAAAGAGCAGGCCATGGACAGCATCCGCAACGAGCTGGCGTGGTGGCACAAGGAACTGCAGGGCCAGGGCAAGCTGATCGAGGCGCAGCGCCTCTTTCAGCGCACCATGTTCGATCTGGAGATGATGAAGGAGATCGGCTACTGCCACGGCATCGAGAATTATTCCCGCCACTTCTCCGGCCGCCTGCCGGGCGAAGCGCCGCCCACGCTACTCGATTACCTGCCCGGCGATGCCCTCATGTTTCTCGATGAAAGCCACCAGACCGTTCCGCAACTGCACGGCATGTACCATGGCGACCGGTCGCGCAAGGAGGTGCTGGTGGCCCATGGTTTCCGCATGCCGAGCGCGCTCGATAACCGGCCGCTGACCTTCGAGGAATTCGAACACCGCGTCAACCAGTTGGTCTATGTCTCCGCCACGCCGGGACCTTACGAGCTCACCAAAACCGCCGGCGTGGTGGTGGAGCAGATCATCCGCCCCACCGGCCTGCTGGACCCCACGGTGGAAATCCGTCCGGTGAAGGGACAGGTGGACGACCTGCTCGGCCAGATCCGCGCCCGCGTGGAGAATAATCAGCGCGTGCTGGTCACCACCCTCACCAAACGCATGGCGGAAGACCTGGCGGAGTATTATTCCGAGGTGGGCGTGCGCTGCCGCTACCTGCACTCGGAAGTTTCCACGCTGGACCGCATACGCATCCTGCGCGACCTGCGGCGCGGCGAGTTCGACGTGCTGATCGGCATCAACCTGCTGAGGGAAGGTCTCGACCTGCCCGAGGTCTCTCTGGTCGCCATTCTCGATGCCGATAAGGAAGGCTTCCTGCGTTCCTGGGGCGCGCTGATTCAGACCATCGGCCGCGCCGCGCGCCACGTGGAGGGTCATGCCATCCTGTATGCCGACGTGATGACCGACAGCATGCGCAAGGCGCTGGCGGAGACCGGGCGCCGCCGCCAGACGCAACTGGAATACAACGAGCGCAACCACGTCACGCCGCAATCCATCGTCAAGCCCATCGATATGAGCCTGGTGGCGGTGGCCGAGGGCGACTACGTCACCGTCCCGCTCGAAGCAGACCCCGAGGTGGACGACCTGACGCCCGACGAGCGCCAACACTTCATCGGAGAGCTGGAGGAGCGCATGCGCGAAGCCGCCCGCAAGTTCGAATTCGAAAAAGCGGCGCAATTGCGCGACCGCGTGAAAGCGCTCAAGCTGCCGGCGTAGCCGTGGCATAAGGCTCCGCCTTGTGCATCCGAGCGCAGCTCGGACGTTGCCGGCGCCGCATCATCCGGCCGATAAGACTTTCCCAAATCCGACAATCTTCGGTCCTTCCCGCAAAGTGAACGACGCACCCGGAATGACATTCTCATACTTCTCATCCGGCCAACACATCAAGACGAGGGTGACTTCGGCGCTTTGTCCCGGAAACCACTCGTCAGGCGCGTCGTTCACGAGAACGCCAAGGTAATGCTCCGTGATACGGTTGCCGGCGCCAATTTGCGCCGCTCTTTGTGAGGGCTCGCCCATCACGATGTGCGGCATGTAGCGTCCCCGGTTGGGCCACCGAGGATGCTCCAAAGTGGGCAATAGCGTTACTCTTGCCCGAACAGAAGGTACATTTCATCGTTGAAACATCGAGATTCCCGCGATGCCCGCCGCGCCTGCCGCCATGCATTCCGCCGCGTTTTCCCGCGTGATTCCGCCCAGCGCGAGCACTGGAATCGTTACCGACCGCACTGCCTCCCGCAAGCAATCGATGCCTAGCGCCGGCCCGTAACCCGCCTTCGAGACCACGGGATAAATCGGGCTGAACACGGCAAAGTCCGCGCCTTCCGTTTCCGCCAGGCGCAGTTCCTCCAGCGTGTGCGTGGAGACGCCGATCAGAAATTCCGCCGGCACGATGGCACGCAAAACTTCCGGCGCCACCGAATCTCCGGTCAGATGGACTCCGTGCGCGCCCGCGGCCAGCGCGATATCGGCGCGCGAGTTCACCAGAATGCGCGTGCCGTGCGGGTTGGGCAGCGCCAGAATGCGGCGCACCAGCGTGCACAGCTCACGCGCGCCCAGATCCTTCTCGCGCACCTGAATCCGCTCCACGCCGTCGCGCAGGGCGCGCGCCACATACTCCAGCAGAGCTTCCGTGCCCCCGGCGGAATGCCGGTCCGTGATGTAGCAGCGCAGCATCACACGGGACCGTAGTACGCTTCGCCCGCGCACGCGCGGCACAAAGTGCTGCCTTCGCGCGCCACTTCGCGCCGGAAGCTTACGCCTTCGCCGCACTGCGCGCAAACCACGCCCGGCGCCTTGTAGCCGGGCAATTCCTCCGGCGCAAGCTTCACCCGCACCCATTCAACCGCGAACAGTTCCTCGTCCGGCATCTCGCGGTAGGCGCGCATTTGCTGCTGATTCCTCTCGGAAATCTCGGGATACAGGGCGCGCGCGCGTTCCTTGGCGCTCTCCCGCGCCGCAATCCGCACCGCGCGATTCTCCTGGAGGTCGCAGAAAGTCGCCGCTGCCTTGCCGAAGTCGCGAAACTTGAGCGCGCGTTTCCCCAAACGGCAGCCCGTCACCACTCCGATGGCATCGGTCAGGCACCGGTCGATCTCGACGACGCTCACCAGCCGCTTCCGGTCCTCGCCTGCCGGGTCGTCCAGATCGAGCAGCCGCATGCCGTGAAGCGCCATGCGCAGGCCCAGAATCTGGCCCGCGCACAGGTGGCCGTGCGCCTGCGCGGCCAGCAATTCATATTCGGCGAGGGGCTTCAAGGGCATCGGTCAAAACACCCGTAAGGCGGCGGGCGGAAACTCCACCTGCCAGCCTTTATTATCCTTCTGCCGCACGTATTGCTCGCGCGAAACCTCCGCCGCGATGCCGCCGGCGAACTCCAGGCGCACCGAGCGCGGGCGCTCCGTCGTGCGCAGCAGATGGACCGGCACGAAGTTGATGTCCGGCTCCAGTTCGCGCGAGTGCACCCGCACGTCTTCCGCGCGGATCCCCACCCAGACGCGATCGCCTTTGAAGTGCCCCTTCAGGTAAGGCGCGTGGAGCGCGAAATCGGCGCACTCCAGCCGGCTGTGGTTGCGGCCCGGATCGAGCGCGGCAACGGTCGCCGCATACAGGTTCGATATTCCCGCCAGACGCGCCGCCTCGACCGATTCCGGGTGTTCCATCACCTCGCGCGCCGCTCCGTAGCCCACCACCCGGCCGCCCTCCACCAGCGCCAGCCGATCGACCGAACTGTAGCAGAGATCCAGGTTGCCGAGTACCCACAGCACGGGGCCGTCGAATGCCTCGCGCACCAGCCGCAACAGGCCTTCGTCGGCGCCATGCTCGGCGTCGCTCTCGGCGTCAACCTCGTCCACCAGCAGCAATTTCGGCTCCGTCACCAGGGCGCGCGCCACCTCGGCGCGCAGCCGGCGCGCCGGCGTCAGGTCGCGCGGCCGCATCTCCAGCGCATCCGCCAATTCGAACCGCTCCAGCATTTCGGCCGCACGCCTGGTGCGCTCCAGCCGCGCCCAGCGGCCCGCGGCGAACAGCAGGTTCTGCCGCACCGTCAGGTGAGGGAACAGCGCGTCGCGCGCGCCGACCCATCCGCAGCGCCGCCGGCGGGGCGCCAGATTCACGCCCGATTCGCCGTCGAACACGATGGCGTCGGCAATCAGTATGCGTCCCCGCTGGGGCCGCGCGAAGCCCGCGATGGCTTCCAGAATGGACGTTTTCCCCGCGCCCGCGGCGCCGTGCAGCGCCGTGATGCCATCGTGCAGCGGCAGGTCGATGTCGAGACGCGCGTTTCCGATGCGTGCGTGAGTCATAGGGCGGTCACGATGGTCCACTCCGCCAGCACGCGCACGAACGCGATGCCAGCCGCCGCCAGAATCGGCCGCCAGCCAAGCGGCAGCATCACGCGCCAGAAGATCCGCCACTCCGAGCAGCCCAGACTGCGCGCCGCGTTGCCGTATTGCCGGTTCAAGTCCTCCAACGCCCTCCGCGAGCCCAGCACAATCGGCGGCAGTGCCGCGATCACGCCAACCGCGGCGCCGGTTTGCCACGGAAATACCGGCCGGAGCAGGACCCACGCCAAAATTAGCATCGGCGTCGCAAACAAGAGCGCCAGCAGCCCTAGCGTAGCCTTGCGGCCGATGAATTCCCGCGTCGCCACCCGGTAAGCCAGCCACAGTCCCACGAGCAGCGCGCCCGCCGTCGCCAGACCGGCGACGCGAAGGCTGAGCCACACCGGCGGCCAATTGAGGGTCATAAGGACCTTCAATTATAGCCCCGAGTGGCATAAGGCTCCGCCTTGTGCATCCGAGCAAAGCTCGGACGGGGGCCTTGCCGGCAGTAGCGGTTGACAATCAGTCTGTTCGCCTTGAGAATAGAAAACGTTTGCAGAACCAGCCATGATTCAGACGCAAGAGTTCCAAAACCAGACGGTCCTCGTAACCGGCGCGAGTGCCGGCATCGGCGCCGCCGCCGCGCACGCCTTCGGCAGCCGGGGCGCCCACGTGATCGTCCACTACAACAGCCGCCGCGAAGCCGCCGAACAGGAGGTCGCGGGCATACAGTCCGCGGGCGGCAGCGGAGAAACCGTGCAGGCCGACCTCGCCTCGCCGGCCGGCGTGCGCGGCCTGGTGGACTGGCTGCACGCCAGGCCGGTCGACATCCTGGTCAACAACGCCGGATCGCTGGTGCGCCGCACCCGCGTCCTGGATGTCACGCCCGAGTTGATGGAGCAGGTCATGATGCTGAATTTCACCAGCGCTTTTTTCGTGGCGCAGGCCGTGCTGCCCGGAATGGTGGAACGCAAGCGCGGCATCGTCGTCAACATCTCGTCGGTGGCGGCGCGCTTTGGCGGCGGCATCGGCGCGCTCGCCTACGCGGCGGCCAAGGCGGCGCTGTCGGCCATGACAAAGAACATGGCGAGGGAATTCGCGCCTGCGGGAATCCGCGTGAACACCGTCTCGCCCGGCACCATCGACACCGATTACCACCGCGCTTTCTCCACCGAACAGATGCTGACCAACGTGAAGGCGGCCACACCGATGGGACGCCTCGGCACGGCCGAAGAGGTGGCCGATGCCATCCTGTATCTCTGCTCCGAAGGCGCGCGCTTCATCCAGGGACAAGCGCTCGAAGTGAACGGCGGGTTCCTGATGGTCTAGGTGGGGCAGGCCCTTTGGCCTGCCAACGCCTCGCCCCGCCGGCGGTACCGCTACAACTGCCGCATCCGCGCGCTGAAATGCCTCAGGAACGGCGGCGCTTCCACGATTTCCATCCCGCGGATGTTCTCCTTGTGCTCGTTGACTTCCAGAATCGCTTCCACCACGTAATCGATATGGCTCTGCGTGTACACCCGCCGCGGAATCGCCAGGCGCAGCAACTCGTGCTGCGCCGCCTCGCCGAACATCAGGCTGCCGATCTCCACGCTGCGAATGCCGGCGTGGCGGTAAAGTTCCACCGCCAGCGCCTGCCCCGGAAACTGCGCCGCCGGTATGTGGGGCAGCATGCGCGCCGCGTCGATATAGATGGCGTGTCCTCCCGGCGGCTCCACAATGGGCACGCCGCGATCGGCGATGTGCCGCCCCAGGTAGCCCGTGGATTCGATCCGGTAGTGCAGATAATCCTCGTCCAGCACTTCCTCCAGACCCACCGCGATGGCGTCCAGGTCGCGGCCCGCCAGGCCGCCGTAGGTGGGAAAGCCTTCGGTGAGAATCAGCAGGTTGGTCTCCTGCTGGAAGACGCGGCCGTCGTTGGTGCACAGCAGGCCGCCGATGTTGGCGAAGGCATCCTTCTTCGCGGAGAAGGTGCAGCCATCGGCCAGCCGGAACATTTTTTGGGCGATTTGTTTTGGTGTCCAATCCGCGTAGCCGGCCTCGCGCTGGCGGATGAACCAGGCGTTCTCCGCGAACCGGCAGGCATCCAGATACAGCGGGATGCCGTGCCGCCCGCACACCGCCTTCACCGCCTCGATGTTGGCCATCGATACCGGCTGTCCCCCGCCCGAGTTGTTGGTCACCGTCAGCATCACCAGGGGAATCCTGGCCGTGCCCTCCTGGGCGATCAGCGCTTCCAGCGCGCCGACATCCATGTTGCCCTTGAAATCCAACCGCGCCTGCGTGTCGCGCGCCTCCGCCATGGGCAGGTCCACGGCGCGCGCGCCGCTGTACTCCACGTTGGCGCGCGTGGTGTCGAAGTGCGTGTTGGAGGGCACCACGTGCCCCGGCCGGCCCATCACGGTGAACAGGATGCGCTCCGCCGCGCGCCCCTGGTGTGCCGGCACCATGTGGCGGAATCCGGTGAGCTCGTCCACCACCCGCTTCAGGCGGAAGAAGCTCTCGCTGCCGGCGTAAGATTCGTCGCCGCGCATCACCGCCGCCCACTGCTCGGTGGACATGGCGCTGGTGCCCGAGTCGGTCAGCAGGTCGATCAGGATGTGGCGTGCTGCAATCAGGAAGAGGTTGTAACCCGCCGCTTCCAGGTATCGCTGGCGTGCGGCCGGCGTGGTGTGGTGCAAAGGCTCCACGCTCTTGATGCGGAATGGTTCGATGATGGTGCGCACGTCCGGATTATCGCACCCGGCGCCATAGCCGCGGCCCGGTTCAGCGGCCGCCTCAAGGCGCTACTCTAGGTGTCATCTATGATTCGCCGCACTCTCCTTGCCCTGGCGGCGCTGGCGGCCGTCGTGCCTCTCGTCAGCCAGTCACCCCGCGATCCGCTGGAAACAGGCTTCGCCGACCCGCCGCCCGAAGCGCGCCTGCGCTGTTACTGGTGGTGGCTCAACGGCAACACCAACGAAGCCGCCATCACCCGCGACCTGGAACAGATGCGCGCCAAAGGCTACGGCGGCTCCATCCTGGTGGACGCCAACGGCAGCGAGCAGCAGGGCAATCGCATGGTGCCCGCCGGTCCCACGTTCGGCAGCGCGCGCTGGCGCGAACTCTATCGCCACGCTCTCCATGAGGCGGCGCGGCTCGGTCTGGAAATCAGCCTGAACGCGGAGAGCGGATGGAATCTCGGCGGGCCCGCCGTCAAGCCGGAGCAGGCCGCCAAACTGCTCACGTTTTCGCGCGTGGCGGTGCAAGGTCCGGGCGAAATCCGCCGCGCGCTGCCCCTGCCGCCGGCCAAGATCGGCTTCTACCGCGATATCGCCGTGCTCGCCTATCCGCTGCGCCACGGCGAAGCTCTGCCCGCGCGGCCTATCCGGCAACTCGCGCTCAAGACGGCGGCGCAGGAATTCGGCATGTCCGCGCCGATTACCCTGTCGCTGCTGGAGGATGTCGCAGCCGAGCCGGGCGAGCAGGACGCCCAGGTGAGCGAGGTCGTCGACCTTTCGGCGAAGATGACCCCGGATGGCACCTTCGCCTGGCAGGCGCCCGCCGGCGCGTGGGAGATTCTGCGCGTCGGCTACATGGCTTCCGGCGCCATGGTCTCCACCTCCAGCGGCGAATGGCAGGGCCTCGCCATCGACTATCTCGACCGCACCGAATTCGAGCACTACTGGCGCGACAATATCGAGCCGCTGCTCACCGACGCCAAACCGTATCTCGGCAAGACGCTCCGTTACCTGGTGACCGACAGTTGGGAACTCGGCGGCGTCAACTGGACTCCGCAATTCCGCCGGGAGTTCCGCGCGCGCCGCGGCTACGATCCCTTGCCCTATCTGCCCATCGCCGGCGGCCGCATTCTGGACAGCCGCGATACCAGCAACCGCTTCCTCAACGATCTGCGCCGCACCGTGGCCGATCTCGTCATCGACGGCCACTACCGCCCCTTCGCCGAATCCGCCGCGCGCTACGGCCTCGGCATCCACCCGGAATCCGGCGGACCGCACGGCGCCCCGCTCGACGCGCTGGAAACTCTCGGCGTCAGCGCCTTTCCGCAGATGGAATTCTGGGCGCGCTCGGCCACCCACCGCGTGCGCGACGAGGAGCGCTTCTTCGTCAAGCAAGGCTCTAGCGCCGCTCACACTTACGGCAAGACGCTGGCGGCGGCCGAAGGCATGACGTCGATCGGGCCGCAGTGGGAGGAGTCGATCTGGCAAAACCTCAAGCCGACCTTCGATCAGGCCGTGTGCGAAGGTTTGAACCGGCTGGTGTGGCACACCTTCACCTCGTCGCCGCAGGATGCCGGGTTGCCGGGGCAGGAGTATTTCGCCGGCACGCATCTCAATCCCAACGTCACCTGGTGGAATAAGGCCGGGCCGTTTCTGGCCTACATCAACCGCAGCCAGTTTCTGCTGCAGCAAGGCGTGCCGGTGAGCGACGTGCTCATTTACTACGGCGACAACATTCCGAATTTCGTCCAGTATAAGGGCGCCGACCCGGCGAAAGTGCTGCCGGGCTACGACTACGATGTCATCGACGAATGGGCGCTAGGGCATCGCACCGGCGTGAAGGACGGCCGCATCGTCCTGCCCGAAGGCACGTCGTACCAGATCCTGGTGCTGCCCGACCGGCCCAGCATCTCGCTCGCTGCGTTGCGCGCCGTGCAAAAGCTGGCCGCCGGAGGCGCGCAGGTGCTCGGTCCCAAGCCGGAGCGCACCACGGGGATCGGAGACGACAACGCCGTGCGGTCGATTGCGAATGAAATTTGGCCCAAGGTCCACACCAACCAGACGGCGCGGGCCTTGCTCCAGGCGCGCGGCGTCCTGCCGGATTTCGAAGGGCCCCCGGACACCGACTATGTACACCGGCGGGCCGGCGGCACAGAGATCTACTTCGTGCGCAACGGCAAGCCCGAAGCGCTCGAAACCGAGATCACACTGCGCGTGCGGGGCAAGGCGCCGGAGTTGTGGCATCCGGATACCGGACGTATCGAGGACGCGCCGGCCTACCAGTTCACCGCCGACGGCCGCACTCGCCTGCCGCTCTCCCTGGAGCCGAATGGCAGCGTGTTCGTGGTGTTCCGGCGCGCCGGAACGGGCCGGAAGGCGCCCGCGCCGGTGGCTGCTGCGGCCGCGTCCATGCCCGTCAACGGGCCGTGGACCGTCAGTTTCACTCCGGGATGGGGCGCCCCCGCGCAAGCGACGTTCGACAAGCTGCTCTCCTGGAGCGAACACTCCGACCCCGGCATCCGCTACTACTCGGGCACGGCGCGCTACACCACGAGCGTCGATCTTCCCGCGGCGCGCGAGTGGACGCTCGATTTGGGCGAGGTGCGCGAGATCGCCGAGGTCTGGCTCAATGGGCAGCCGCTCGGGATCCTCTGGAAAAAGCCGTTCACCGCGAAGCTCGGGCCGGCGGCGCGCGTAGGGTCGAACCAACTCGCGATCGAAGTGGTGAATCTCTGGCCCAATCGGCTGATTGGCGATCTACAGCTTCCGCCGGAGAAGCGCTTCACCCATACCAACATCACGAAATTCAAGGCGGACTCGCCGTTGATGCCCTCGGGGTTGTTGGGCCCGGTCGTCTTGCGGTAAATCGCGCCGGCCCGTGCGTCTGTGGGTGCGCACGGGCTAGGCGCCCTTGGGGTAGCAGCCGAGAATGCGGAGAAAGTCGGCAATCTCGCGGAGGTGATTGAGGGCGTTGACGGCCACCCGGGAATCGGCGCGTCCCAGGAAATCCAGATAAAATAGGTATTCCCAGGGCTTGCCGCGAAGCGGGCGGGATTCAATCTTCATGAGGTTGAGGTCGCGCAGGGCGAAGGCGCTGAGGGCGCGGAAGAGGGCTCCGGGGATGTTGCGGGTGCTGAATACCAGCGAGGTCTTCCACTGCGTGTTGGCGGCGGCGCGGAGGGGATGGCGGCGTGCGTAATCGGGCGTGCGCAACAGAAAAAAGCGGGTGAAATTCTGGCGGTCGCTTTCGATGGAGCGGCGCAGAATGTGGGCTCCATAGATTTCGGCGGCCACCGAGCTGGCAATCGCGGCGGCGTCCGTCAGACCTTCCCCGATAATCATTTTTACGCTGCCGGCGGTGTCGTAGAAGGGGATTTTTTCGATTTTCGGGTTTCTGGCAAAAAAATCGAGACATTGATTTAATGCCACGGGATGGGAAAAAACACGTTTGATTTGGGAGAATTTTACGCCTTTCGGGGCGATCAGGTTGTGCACGATGCGCACGCTGGTTTCGGCCACGATGGGCAATTCGAAGTTCACCAGGTGGTCATAGTTTTCGTGGACGCTGCCGGCGAGCGTATTTTCGATGGGCACGACGGCGCCACTGGCGCTGCCGTCCTTGACGGAGCGGAAGATATCTTCAAAGCGCGTACACGGGAGCACCTCGACGTCGGGGCCGCAGAGTTGGCGGGCGGCCTCCTGGCTGAAGGCGCCGCGCTCCCCCTGGAACGCGATCGGCGGGCGGCGGGCGCTCACCGCGTCACCCCATCCCAGCGGCGCACGCGCGCATCGGGCAGGCCGAGGAGATCGAGGACGCGGTCGACACTGCCGTCGACCAGGTCGTCGACGGTCCGCGGGTGGTGATAAAAGCCGGGAATCGGCGGGGCAATGATCGCGCCCATTTCCGCCAATGCAGTCATATTTCTTAGGTGCCCGACGTGAAACGGGCTTTCGCGGACCATCAGAATCAATTTGCGTCTCTCTTTCAAAATCACGTCGGCGGCGCGGATCATGAGGTTGGAACTGATGCCGCCGGCGATCGCGGACATGGTGTGGATGGAGCAGGGGGCGATGACCATGGCATCGGTGGGATAGGATCCGCTGGCGAGGCGGCAGGAGATGTCCTCCATGGGATAAGAGAAATCCGATAAGGTTTTAAGGTCCGCAATGGTTTTACCGGTTTCGAGGAACAGGGTCTTCTCGCCAGAGCGGGTGAGGATGAGGTGTATTTCGACGCCGCCGTGGGCGCGCAGGCGTTCCAGAAGGCGCCAGCCGTAAATGGCGCCGCTGGCGCCCGAGATTCCGACGATCACTTTAATGGACATTTTGGTCGATGTTCCGTTTTCAGAACAGAATTCATGATTTTCCTTGCCTCCGCCCGAGTCCGGAGGCTATAATTTGCGCTCAGTGTACCCGCGCCGGTGGAACCGCGAACGAAACACGGCAGCATCAAGCGGGATCATATCATGGAGCGCCAAGGAGAAAAGCTCAAGCGGGCACGTGAGCGGTTGAAACTCACCTACCGCGACGTGGAGAAGGCCAGCCAGCAGATTGCGCAGCGCCGCGCCAACGACGAGTTTGCCATCGCGCTCAGCCGTCTGGCCGACATCGAAAATAAAGGTACGGTCCCCACCATCTTCCGTCTGTACTCGCTGTGCGCCATCTACCGGCTGAATTGGGAAGAGGTTTTGGGCTGGTACGGGGTTCCATTGGAGTTGCTTCCGGCGGAGTCGCTGCGCACGCCTCTGAACGAAACCCACGCGGCGGAATTCCTTCCCGCCGCGAGATTCACGTCGCCGGACCCACCCGACTCTCAAATTGATTTGAACTCCACCACATTTCTTAGTCATATCATCCGGCACTGGGGAAAAACCGGGCTCAGCTTTATGAATGGCTGGGATATGCGGCAGCACCGTTACGGTTTTATCGGCCTGGAGGACTGGTCCATGTACCCGATATTGCGTCCCGGTTCGCTAATACTGATCGACGAATCCCGGCAGCGGATTGCCATCGACGGTTGGACGAACGAGATGGACCGTCCGATTTATTTCCTGGAACACAGGGGCGGCTACCGCTGCGGCTGGTGTACATCCTACGAAGACCGGATCCTGGTGCAGCCGCATCCTTCCTCGCTGCAGAAGCCGGGTCTATACGTCCTTGGGGAAATTGACGTGATTGGGCAGGTGGCGGGGGTGGCTATGCTTCTGGAAGAGGGTAAGCGCCGGCGCGCTCGGAGCGGCGCAGCTCCAGCAGCGTCTCCAAATCCGTGAGGTAGAGCTGGCGTTCCACCTGATGAGCGGTACCGGGGACGATATCGCGATAGCGAGCCAGATCTAGCGGGGCGTTGGATTCCCCCAGATACTCATCGAGGTCGGCTTTCTGCTGGGCCAAGGTAAAACCCAGCCATTCGGAGAAGATCTCGTGATGACTGTGGCAAAGCGTGCGGTCGGTGATTTCACCACCCACGATCTGGCTCAGCGGCGGATGAGAATAGCGGCCGGCGCGGGCATCGCGCAGGGATGAGATAAAGACCAGGCGGCCGAACTGTGTAGGGATGCGCGACAGCGTTTTCCGCCACAAGTCCGCAGCCGGTCCGCGCGTCGCTTCCGGTTTTGCGATGAAATCCGCCACAGTCCCTCAATCTCCGCGGTTCCCAACCTCCTCAAAACAGCCGTATCTGTGGAACCAGGAGCGCGCGTCGGCCCGCGAGCCCCGAAATTTGATTCTATACCACCGCACGAGCATGAGCATTCATAAGGCCTTACTTCCCGTCCGCTTTCGATCTTCGGTTTGGTAAAGCTTAGGTAGCGTTCTATTTTCAGAAAATATTTAGGAGAAACACCCTATAACGGTCCGGTCCCGTATAACCTAGTACCAACGTTACTACCGAACGATAGCAAGGAAGGAAAACAGAACGATGAAAAAGCTTACAATTCTCGCCTTTATCGCGCTTTCGCTTTTCGCCGCGCTTCCGACGAATAAGTCCGAGAACCCGATCCCGATGTGCGACCCTTGTCCTTGGGTTCGCTAGTATCGAAAGGCAACACTAAGCAAGCGCAGCACTGGGTGATAAGATCGAGGCTGATTGCCTTCGATGACTAGTGCTGCGCTTGTGTCGTTTTTGAGAGTAGTCTTATTGCTGGGCTCCATTTTGATGGTGCTCAAGCTGCAGCGGACAGGCCTCTATCGCCACTATCCCATCTTCTTTGCTTTCTTCATCTTTCGCATTCCGAACAGCATCTGGCCGCTGTTCCTGGCAGTCACTTCTCCCCTCTACCAGCAGGTCTGGGTTCTGACCGATCCGATCGGACTCGGGTTCTATGTGTTGATGGTTGTAGAACTCTACAAATTGGTCCTGGAGAAATACAAAGGGTTGTATAGCCTGGGCCGCTGGGCGCTATACGTCAGCCTGGCAATTTCAGTCGGCATCTCCGCCATCAGCCTGTTGCCTCAGATTAAACCTAGTATGCCTCAGCGATCCAAAATCATGATCTACGTGCTGGCGACGGAGCGGGGGATCGACACCGGCTTGGCCATCTTGATCGTTTTAATTCTGTGCTTCCTAAGCTTTTTCCCGGTAAAACTGAGCCGGAATGTCCGCATGCACGCGCTGGTGTTTTCCATTTTCTTCCTGAGCAATACTTTCGTGCTGCTGATGCGCAGCCTGTTCGGGATGCGCCTGGGGAACGAGATGAACACCATCCTGATGGGCATTACCGCGGCCAGTGTGGTGGCTTGGCTAACCCTCCTGCGGACTGCGGGGGAAGATGCGCGCCTCGCGCCGGTACCGTTCGGCGAGCAGCACGAAAGCCGGCTTTTGGCCCACCTGGATACGCTCAACGCCGCTCTACTGCGGGCTTCGGGCCGGTAGAGACCGGGGTTTTTGCCTGACGCCCCGCCACTGCCCCACCACCGGTTCTAGGTGATTTACCCCGGTCCAGTTTGGTGTGAATTCCCCGCTGAAGTAGTACCGGTGTTACCTGCATTCCGATTGCGTTCCTGGAAAATAAAGGATATTCTCTCAATTGGGTAACGACTAATTGGCATGATTTCAGTCATAGCGATCTCGATTGTGTTCCTGGCGGTGCCGATTTTAGCAACCGTCGCCGTGCTCCGCAGGCTGGATTCGGCAAACTGCTCTCTGCCGGTGACGGCGGAATGGATCGACGAACTCTCCACCGACCGTTACCGCCCGATGATGCGGCTGCTGGATTCCCGCGACATCGAGTTTCTGCGTTCGCAAGGCGGATTCACGCCGAAAATGGAAAGCAAACTGCGCGCGCAGCGCTGCCAGATCTTTCGGGGTTACTTGCGATGCCTGGATATGGATTTCCAACGGGTGTGCATGGCGCTCAAGCTGCTGTTGCTGCACTCCGAACAGGATCGCCCCGATCTATCGGCAGTTCTGGTTCACCATCAGATCATGTTTGCCACCGGCCTGCTGGCCGTGCGTTTCCGCCTTTTGTTATATCGCTGGGGACTCTGCACGGTCGACGTGTCCGCCCTGGTGCAGATCTTCGATGTCATGCGCATCGAACTGCGCACCCTGGTGCCGGCGGCGATGCCGGTTTGCGCCTAGAGCCGCTTGAGTAGTTCTTTGGCTTCCTTCAAACGCGGGAATTTCTTTTCCGCTTCCCTGAATTCTTTTGTGTGCACTCTACGCCGCGCCCCGGTGTGATCCACGGGAAAGCGCAGATGCAGCATCTCGTGGTACAGCACGTATTCCAAAGCCAGGGCCGGCACGGTCTTCCGGTCGAAGATGCGGCTGATGATGATGGCATTGTGCGAGGGATCGAAATGTCCCAGCATGCTGCGCGAGGCGCCGCGGCTCCAGCCCAGTTGCGGGCGGCCGAGCAGACCATCGAAATGCCCGGTATTGATGCGCTCGAAGATCTCCGCGAGGTCGAAATGCTCGCCTTTGGGCCCGGAGACGAACTTGCGGCCGCGAATCTGCTTGACCAGGTGAGCCTGCCGGCGGACGTCGCGGCGATTGAGGTAGAGCCGGTACCGGTGAGCGTAGATGCGGGCGATCGGCTTATGGTACAGCTTGCCGAGGAGGATATGGGCCAGAGCCTCGACGACCGGCGCCGGCGCCCCGGCCAGCAGGTCTGAAATGCGGATTTCCAGCCGGCCGTCCTGCAAGCGGATGAAGCTGTCGGCGTTGGCGAAGCGGCAGAACTCGACGCGCATTTCAGGCGCGGCGGTGCGCGGCTTCAGCTCGCGGAAGACGCGCGCGTAGATCTCCTCCGGCGACTCAAAGAACAAGGAGCTTTGCAATCCCTGAATGTCGAGCACCCCCATGCTCCACCAGAGTAGCGCGGAAGACGGGGGACCGGGGCAGTCGCGGCAGTAGCCGGCCGGTGCTATCGGGGCATGATGCTGGCGATCAGCGAGTCCAGATACGGCCCGGCACGCGGGTCGCCTTCCCTGGGCGCCCACGGCGCGAAGTCTTTGTCATTTACCGCCGAGTAAGGTCCGGGCTTCACCTCGAAACAGACTACGTGCGCGGTCAAGACGGCAATCGTGTGCCAGACGCCAGGCTGAACATCGACTCCGCGTGTGTCGCGCCCCAGGACGTGGGTGCTGGCGATATGCCCGGCGTCGTCGAAGGTAAAGAACGCCAGTTCGCCCTCCAGCACCAGGAACGACTCGGACTTGGGAGGGTCGTGGTGCCGATGGGGGGCGATATACGTGCCGCGAACCATCACGTTGAGGAAGCGGTGCGGGTTGTCCTCCATGCTGGAGTGGAAGTTGTGATTGGTGCGCAGCCGGGGAGACTGGCGCGCGCGCTCAATCAGCGAGCGAAAGAGGGTCGAGTCGAGCAGTTGCACGCGCGCATCCGGCATCCCATTAGAATGCATGGACGCGCCCTGCCATGGCAAGCGGGCGAAGTGGCATGAGTGGCATGTCGGGACGTTTTCCCTTACGCTGCCCACCGGCCACGATATCGCCGGCACACGTGATCCTGGCGGTCATGGCCCGGTTGGGGCCGATAGGGCCTCGATCACCGCTTGCGGGTTTCGTTCGATCACGGTCAAGTAGGCGCGCACGGTGCTGTCGGGACTGGTTCTTCCTTGTTCCCACTCCTGAAGCGTTCTTAGACTTATGCCGTACTGCGATGCGAACTCCGACTGCGATAAACCGAGCTTCGAACGGAGTGCCCGCACGTCCACAGGCTCCCGGACGTTGACCATCCGCACCGGCAAGGAGATTTCGCCGCGAGCGAACGCGACAGCTTCCTTTAGCCCCGAGATGATGTCACGCGCCACGCGCGACCGCCTCGCCCGCTCAGTTGGTGCGTGTGAGGTTTTCAACGATCTTGCGGATTTCCTTTTTGTCGGCATCCGTCAGGTTCTCCTTTTCATTCTTTGCATATGCGGTGATGAGAACCACCGCGTTCGGCTCGATCCAAAAGTAATAGATCAGCCTGATGCCACCGCTTTTTCCCATCCCCGGGCGTGGCCGCCGGGCCTTGCGAACGCCTTTTGTGCCGGGCACCACCGGGTATCGTTCCGGGTCGGTGGCGACGGCGTTTTCCATCTCGGTCCGCTCTTCCGGAGGGAGCAGTTTCGCGATCCGCTTCTCATAGGTCGGCGTCGCGATCACTCTCGAATGGAGCACACCTTCAATGTACGTGATTCACGGACAGCTTGTCAAAACTGACGAACCACGGCGCCCACGCGCCCTGCCGCCGCAAGCGGGCGAATTATTGCAGCGGCAGTTCGAAGTAGAGGATCTCTTTGCCGCTGGCGGCCTCGTAGAGGCCGTTCAGGTAAATGGTGGCCGTGTGCTGCAGGCCGGCCTGGAAATAGAGAAACCCGCTGGCGGACTGTCCGGGCGGGAGCATCTGCGCCGCCAGGGCGCGGCCTTCAATCTCCCATTCGTCCAGCGGGTTCTTCCCGCTCTTGAGCACCTTGACCCGGCCGGCGGGGCCATCGATGGAGCTGGGGCGTTGGGGCGGTTTCAAGTAGCGCACATCCTTGGCGGGGGTGGCCTCGACCCGCTCGTGGTTGGGGCCGGCGTATTCGGCCTTCAGGCGATCGAGGCGGATGGCCTTGTCGCTATCGTTCTGGATCACCACCAGCACGGGGAGAATGCCAAACTGCGCGGGATTGAGCTTCCCAAAGGCAAGCTTCACTTTGTCGAGGGTGACGTAGGGGTCCACACCGATGGTAATCTGTGCGTTGCTCTGGTGGTTGGCGTAACTGGCGGCGGGAGCGGCCTTGAAGGGCGTCTCCTTGTCCGCGGCAAAGCTCGCGGATATACTCAAGAGAAGAGCCAAGCTTTTGAAAACAAAAGGCATTTATTTCCTCTACCGGGTCCTTCAGGCGGGCGCGCTGCCCGCCCTTTTATTGTATTTCGTCTGCCGCGGCCTAGGGAACCGCGCCTACTGGAACAGTTTGCCCGAGCGGTTCGGATTTCTTCCCCACTCGTTTAGACAGATTGGTCCGGGCGCGATCTGGTTGCATGCAGTTTCCATGGGGGAGATTCTGGCGTGCGTGGAGTTCGCGCGGGGACTGCGGGCGGAGTTTCCGCATTCGCGTCTGTTTGTCTCCACGGCGACGCTGGCTGGGCGCGCCACGGCGGAACAGAAGCTCAACGGAATCGCCGACGGGATCTTCTTCGCGCCGGTGGACTATGTCTTCGTGGTGCGGCGCGTGCTCCGCGCGCTGAAACCCGCGCTGGTGGTGGTGGCGGAGACGGAGATCTGGCCGAACCTGTTCCGCGAAGTGCATCGCACCGGCGCCGGCCTGGCGATGGTCAACGGGCGCATTTCGGATGCGGCACTGCCCAAGTATATGCGGCTGCGGTGGGTGTTTCCGGTGGTGCTGGCGGCGGTGGATACGATTCTGGCGCAGACGGAAGAGATGCGGCAGCGGTTCCTCGCGCTGGGGGCCGACCGGGTGTCGCTGGGCGGGAATTTGAAGTACGATTTTACGCCGCGGGCGGCGGATGCCGGGTCGCCGGTGGCGCAACTAATCGCGCGCGCGCGGCCGGCGAAGGTGTGGATCGCGGCCAGCACCATGGCGGACGAGCGGGTGGACGAAGACGACGCGGTGATCGCGGCGTGGCGCACCATGCGCGGCGTTTTCCTGATGCTCGTGCCGCGCAAGCCGGAGCGGTTCGACGTGGTGGCCGGCAAACTGGACGCGGCGGGAATCGGCTATCTCCGCCGGTCGCGGCTTGGCCAGGAAGATCAGGACGCGGCCTCACCGCAGGTACTGCTGCTCGATTCCATCGGCGAACTCGGGGGACTGTTCGGGCTGGCGGACTGCGTGTTCATGGGGGGGACGCTGGCGGCGCGCGGGGGACACAATATTCTGGAGCCGGCGTTGTTTGGGAAGGCCGTGATTGTGGGGCCGCACATGGAGAATTTCACGGGCATCGCGGAGGAGTTTCGCGCCGCCCGCGCGGTGGTGGAGGTGGGTGGGGCGGAGGAACTGGCCGGCGCCGTGGAGCGGGTGCTGGCGGACGATGGCGGCACGGGCGAGCGGGCGCGGGAGTGCGCGGAAGCCCGGCGCGGGGCCACGGCGCGCCAGCTAGCGGCCATGCGCGAAGTATATAGCGTGCCGCGATACCGGCCGGCGATGCCCTGGTACCTGGTGGCTTGGGCGCTGGCGCGGGTGTGGCGCTGGGAGGGCCGGCGGCGGCAGGCGCGGTACTATTCGCTGCGGCGCAAGCTGGACGTGCCGGTGATCGGCGTGGGCAATCTGACGATGGGCGGAACGGGGAAGACGCCGTGCGTGCTGCGCCTGGCGGAGTTGTTGAAAGAGCGCGGGCACACGCCTGGTATTCTGACGCGCGGCTACGGGCGGACGTCGCCGGCGCCTGTCCTGGGTCTTCCGGTGGGCGCGACGGTGCGCACCGAGGAATCGGGCGACGAGCCGCAGATTTTCCTGCGGGCGCGGGTGGCGCCGGTGGGGATCGGGGCGGATCGGCATCGCACCGGCGCCTTGCTGCGGGAGCAGTTCGGCGCGGACGTGATGTTATTGGACGATGGGTTCCAGCATGTGAAGCTGGCGCGGAATTTCGATGTAGTGCTGCTGGACGCCCTGAATCCGTTTGGCGGGGGCGAAGTCTTTCCGGTGGGGCGTTTGCGGGAACCGGTGGAAGCGCTGTCCCGGGCGGACGCGATTCTGATTACGCGCAGCGAGTCGAGCGATCTGGCGCCGGCCATCGAGCGGGTGGTGCGCCACTGGAATCCGCGGGCGCCCATCTTTCGGGCGCGCATCGAGGCCGAATGGTGGGTGGAGCATCGCACGGGGCGGCATATCCGCGCGGCGGAGCTGAAGCTGGAGCGGGCGGGCGTGTTCTGCGGTTTGGGAAATCCCCAGAGCTTCTTCCGGACGCTGGACGCCCTGGGCACGCGGTGCGCGGACCGTCAGGAGTTCGAGGACCATCACCGCTACCGGCCGCACGAGCTGAAGCGGATGGCGGAGCAGTTCCGGCGCAGCGGCGCGACGGCGCTGGTGACGACGGAGAAGGACGCCGTCAACCTGTGCGAGGGCGCCGACGAACTGCTGGCGCCGCTGCCTCTCTACTGGCTGAAGATCGGCATGCGGATCGAGGGCGAGGCGGAGTTGCTGGCCGCGATCGAGCGGCGGATGGCTCCATCGTAGCGTAGCCTTTCAGGCTGCCACGTCGGCGTCCTCGCCGGCGTTCCGTGAAGAATGCCGGTACGCATACCGGCATGGCAGGCGGGACGCCCGCTCTACGGCATCGGCGTTGTCTTCACAGCCTGTCTCAGCTTGGCGATGGCGGCTTCCACTTCTTCAAGCCTGGAGGGAATGGCGGCGGAGAGGATTCTGGGGTCGCCGGTGGTAATCAGCACGTCGTCCTCGATGCGCACGCCGATGCCTTTGTACTTTTCGAAAACGGGGCGGATGGCGTCGGCGAACTTTTCCATCTCCGGCGTCTTAGGAAGATTCTCCAGGGCGTCGGGGCGGAAGTAGAGGCCGGGCTCGACCGTGACCACCATGCCCGGCTGAAGCTCGCGGCCGCCGGGATCGTGCACGTTGAGGCCGATGCTGTGGCTAATGCCATGATTGAACCAGATGCGCATCTGGGCGTCGCTCTTGGGGTCGGCAATCAGGCCGAGCTTGAAGAGACCCTGCTTGAAGACCTCGCCGGCGGCGCCCTGTATGGAATCGGGACCGCCGGAGGCCGCGTGTCCAGGCTTAGCCATGGCGAAGCCGGCCTGCTGCGCCTCCCAGACCAGGCGGTAGATATCGGCCTGCTCCCTGGTGAACTTGCCGCTGACGGGAATGGTGCGGGTGACGTCGGCGCTGTACTGGTCGAACTCGGCGGCGTCGTCCATGAGTAGAAGGTCGCCGGCCTTCATGGTGTCCTTATTGGATACGTAGTGAAGGGTGGTGGCGTTGTTTCCGGAGCCCACGATGCAGGGGTAGCCCCAGTGCCCGTGGCGGCGCAGGAAAGTGAACTCGAACTGCACCTGAATTTCGTACTCGGGGACACCGGGGAGGGCGGCGGCGATGGCGCGCTGGAAGGCTTCGGCGGTGATATCGACGGCGTGCTGGAGGATATCGATTTCGCGCGGCGATTTCACGCGGCGGAGGTTGTCGAAGAGGGTGGTGGCATCCTTGATGCTGACGCCCGAGCCGACGCTGGCCAGCTTGCCGGCGAACTCCTGCTCGCGGCGGTACTCGACGGTGTTGGGGCGCGCGGGCAGGATCATGTAGAGCTGGAGTTCCTGGCGGCCTACTGCCACGATGGGCGCAGCGAATTCGGTGGTCCAGACTGGCGTGTGGGCGGGAGGCGCGGTATGGGACGCGCCGGGCCCAGAGGGCACCCCGCCTTCCACGGGTGCCGAGAGAATGGCGCGGGCGCGGGGAATCAGGGCGGTGAGAGAGCCGTTGAACTGGCCGGCTTCGAAGACGTCCTGGATGCCGGAGGTTTCGCGGGCCTCGGCGGCGGTGATCATGTGGCCGGTCCAACTTTCCTGCGAAGGATTGGAGCGGGGGATGAAGACGATCTCGCGGAGTTTGCCGGCGCCGGGGGCGAGCACCAGGGTGGCGCCGGGCTGGGTGAGTCCGGTGAGGTAGAAGAAGTCGTTCTCCTGGCGGAAGGGCCAGTCGACGTCGCCAGCGTAATTGCGCGGTTCGGCGGCGTAGAGGATGAGCACGGCATCCTGGCCAATTTGTTCCATGACGGCTTTGCGGCGGGCGGAAAGATCGGCCACGCGGTCGCGCTGCCAGGAAGCCGGCGGGGGCGGGGCGATCTTCCAGATGCCGGTATCGGCGGCGAAGGCGGTGACGGCCAGGGTGAGAGAGACGAGCAGTAGCTTAGACAATCGCATAGGCCCTCCGGGTAGGGATTTTTCATTATAGGCGCGGTGGGAAGGTACGGGCGCTTAGTTGGCCGCCGATGAACGCCGATGAACACGGATAACACAAGAAGATTCCGATCCGCGTTTATCTGCGCTTATCGGCGGCCCATAATTTCTTCCACGATTCTCAGTAGCCTTCCGGTGCGTAGCCCAGGATTTGGTCCTCTTCCTCGCGAGTCATCACCCGCCCCAACTCGCTGGGAGGCATCATGGGCCACACGTTGTGCTCCAGGTATTCCCGTAGGCTCTTACGGCAGCCGGTCTCACCGGCGCGGGCCTGGAGCCTGGCCCGGCGGGCAGCTTCCGTCTTGGTTTCATCGTCCACTGCCTTCAGTGTAGCTCGCAGGCGTGTGACCCAAGCGGCGTCGTGATGTCGATGTCACTCACGCGTCTCTCCGTGCCAAAATGGGGCTGCGTGACCGAATTCATCTGCACTGTGTGCGGAACTCGCAATACGGTAGCGGAGTTCGCTACCGAGCCGGCGAGTTGCCCTTGTACGCACGCGTGCATTGATTCACCTGCTCTCCATGGAGCTGTTTGGGCGCAGCTTGGTCCTGGCGGACTTCCCCCGGCTAGAATCGGTTCGCGCGCTTGGCATGTCGGACAAAGAGTGCTACGCGTCCATCCTGCAAGATAAGTTCGATTATCGGAACACCTTCTACGAGCGGGAGCCGCAGTTCGACTTTTCCAAGCCCCACAGCGACCTTGCGGGAACCCTCGATTTCGTCCTGTCCGCCGACGTTCTCGAGCATGTAGCGCCGCCTGTCGAGACCGCTTTGATGGAGGTCCACCGCCTGTTGAAACCTCACGGATTCCTGGTGGCGACGGTGCCGTGCAGTGGCGACGAAACGTTGCGGGAGCACTACCCCGATCTGCACGAGTACCGCATCTTGCCCCTGGGAGGCGCGCCAGTGCTGGTGAACAGACGCCGCGACGGGCAGTTGGAGGTCATGGGCGAACTGGCATTCCATGGAGGCAGCGGGGCCACCCTGGAGATGCGGCAGTTCACGGTGGCAGCGGTTTACGAGAAGCTGCTGGCAGCGGGGTTCACCGACCTTCGCTTCTTCAACGAAAATGTGCCGGAGTGGGGCATACTGTTCGATCATGACGTCTCCCAACCTGTGGTCGCGGCAAAGGAGCAGCCCTTCGCGCTGAGGCACGCGGCGCGTGCGGAAATGATCGATCTATGGCGTAGCGCCGAGGACGGGGCATGGGGCGAGCGGCAGGTGGCGGCGGATGCCGGGCGCCTGGCGCGGGAAACTTGCGCCCTGAATGAAACGCTGGCCGAGCGAATTCGGCTGGCTTCCAAATCGCGGTGGCTTAGACTCGGGCGAGCATTTGGCGTGGGTCCAAAACTTACCTAGTGGCAACCATTCGGCTTGCAGATCGACCTCCAGCGCGTAACCACTCCCCGGGGTCCGCGCGCCATTCAATAAAATAGTTTGATATCCTCAAACACTTAAAGCCATATGAAGAAACTACTACTCGTTGCACCCCTGCTTTTCCTGGCTCCCCTGTTGTCGGTCGCGCAGCAGACGGAGAAGGTCGATCTCAACACGATCCATCGAATCAAGGAAGAAGCCCTGGGGCGGAATTCCAAGGTGATGGACCACATGTTCTACCTCACCGATGTGAATGGTCCGCGCCTGAATAATTCCAAAGGATACCGCGCGGCGGGCGATTGGGCGGTGAAGCGTCTGAAGGAATACGGCCTCGCCAATGTCCATCTGGAGAAGTGGGGACCGTTCGGCAAGGGTTGGAACCTGGAACTCTATTCGGGACACATGCTGGAACCGATGTACCAGCCGATTATCGCCATACCACTGGCGTGGACGGCGGGGACGGATGGCGTGGTCAGCGGGAATCCGATTCTGGTGACGCCGCAGACGCAGGCGGAGCTGGATGCGTTCAAAGGGAAGCTGGCGGGCAAGATCGTGCTGATTTCGCCAAAGCGGGATCTGGCCATGCCGACGACGCCGCTCGGTGTGCGCTATACCGACGCCGAGTTGCAGGAGATCCAGACGGCGCAGATCCAGATTCCGGGGTTGTTCGGGCGCGGCGGACGCGGTGCGCCGGGTGCTCCGGGCGGACGCGGCGGGGTGGCCGGCGGGTTGAGCCCGCAAGCGGTGCAGACCTTCCTGAAGGCGGAGAAGCCGGCGCTGATCATCCAGATCTCGGCGCGGGGCGACGGTGGCACGCTGATGGGCGGTGGGGCGCAGAATCGCGACGTGACCGACAATCCCCCGACGCTGGTGATGGCGGCGGAGCACTACAACCGCATC
>JBEKDV010000003.1:0-62950 GCA_050014175.1 Candidatus Solibacter sp.
GAACGGGTTGCCCCGCTTCACGCCCGATTGGCTACATGTCGAATGGGCAATTTACATGGTGAGTTCCTTTCATCTCACAAGATCAGCCAGGCTTGGCCTGGCGCACCCGATGAACGCCGATACGTGTGAATCCGCTGAATTCGACCTGTTCGGCCAACTCTTGGACACTACCCTAGCGCAACGGGCGCCAATTACTTGCCGGCGAAGCGATACACCTCGTAGACCGGACGTCCGTGGCCGTCGGGGATGACGGCCATCACTTCGCGGTGGTAGCCGGCATCGGCCGCGTATTTAACGAGCTTGTCGTTGACGCCGGGAAAGAACTCGAAATCCTTCGTGTGATTGATGAAAACGCTACCGGGCTCGGCGATGATGCGGGCCAGGTATTCACGGTCGGGGGCGGCGAGAGCGGGCTTGGTGATGGGGTCCGTGCCCACGCGGAGGGGCAATTTGCCGCGGCTGAGCAGGCGCATGTTGTCCATGATGCCCCAATCCATGCAGAAAACATTGCGGGAGGAAACACCCTTCATGTAATCGGCCAGCCGGAAAATGGCGTCGGTCCAGTTCGGACTGCCGCCGTTGCGCACGATCACGGAGTGATACTCGTTGGTGACCAGAAGTCCGGAGACCGTCAGGACTGCCAGGACGGCGGCGAGTGCCGGAATCCCGGCAGCGCGCAGGCGTCTGGAAGCGGCGGCAAAGGAGATGGCGATGACCATCTGCGGCAGCGGCCAGAGGAGGATGGCGTGGTGCACGCTGCCTCCGGCGTTGGCGGTGAGGGCCATCTGCACCCAGGCAATTGCCATCGCCAGCAGGGCAAACACAATCGAACGCAGGGCGCGGCCGCGGGCCAGGGGGGCGAGGAGTAGGGCAAGGCCGAAAGCGTAAAGCATGAGGGAGTGACGAGGATGCCCGGCGAGTGCCGAAATCCTGGCAGATGCCGATTGCAGGGCGCCGTGCGGCGGATGGGGATGGCTGGTTTGCCACCCTTCATCGTTCAGCCACCCGAAGAGGGCGCTCCCGTCGGCGGTGGCGGCCAGTAGGCGGCCTTTGCCGGCCAGATCGCTGGCGTCCCAGGAGGCGTTGCCGTGGAAGGTGGCCAGGGGCATCTCGACGTTGTAGACGATCAGGGGCAGGGCGCCCAGGGCGAAAAAGAACACCGAAACGACCACTCGGCGGAAGCTAGTCACACCAACAATTTGCTTGGGAAAAACCAAAATCAAGGCCAATCCGATGCCACCTAACATCCATGCTGCCAATGCTTTATCCCACATTGCCAGACCCAGGAGGAAACACCCGCAGGCAAGCTGGAGGTGCCTGCGCCGCTGGTAGAATGCGAGCAGGAGGAACATGCCGGAAACCATCAGCAGGTGTTGCAGGGCGACCGGGCCCCAGTCAAAGCACGTGGTGAGCAGATAGAGGCTATCGGTGGCCAGCAGGACGCAACCGAAGAGCGCGGCGCGCTCGCCAGCGGCCCGGCGCAGGAGCAGGTAGAAAAGCCAGACGCTGGCGGCTCCGGCCAGCAGCATGGGGACGCGCACGGCCCATACGCCGACGCCAAACCACTGGAATATGGGGCGGTAAACCCAGGATTTCAGAGTGCCCAGGTAACTCATGAGCATCAAAGGGAGGCCGTTGCGGCCCCAAGGGTACTTGTAAGCGACGGCGTAAGGCTTGAAAATCCCGTTGGCGAAGAGAGCTTCGTCGTTCTGAATGCCCAAACGGGACACGAAGGCGCTGCCCGTGAGGAAAAACAGCAGGCAGGCAGCCAGCGCGGAAAACCGGAAATTGAGAATTCTGGTGAGCCGAATCACTTAGTATTAGCGCGTATAAACATGTGCGCGCTTTTTGTTTTAACATTTGCGTGCTGACTAAAGAGAAATATTACCATTTGGCCGATATAAGGTATCGTATGATGCTGCGTGGGGCAAACCGCGGCAGTCGTTTTCAGGTTGTGCGACTTTGGCACCTGAATTGCTAGGAGTAGGCAACGTGCTGGCGTTACTGGGACAGAATCGGCGAGCGAGTGGCCCCATCGAGGGGGTTGAGAGGCTGAAACCTTTGGCTCATTTTTTCGTCTATATGGTTACGGTGGCAGACCGCGCTAAAGACAACAAATAAAACGATAAAAACTCCGGCTCAAAAGGAGATGGAAACCATGACTCAGACCGAAATCAACAAATACAAAGCGATGCTGGAAGCCAAGCAGGCGGAACTTTCCGCCGGGCTCCGAAACCGGGAAGACATCGCCATCGAAAAGACCCCGGATGCCATTGATGAAGTGCAGCTTGCCGGAGAGCGGGAACTCGCTATCCGCAACCTGGACCGCGAATCCAACCTGCTTCGCAACGTGAGGGGTGCGCTGGTGCGCATTGCCGACGGTAGCTACGGTGTTTGCATGCACTGCGAAGAGGATATTAAAATCAAGCGTTTAGATGCGGTGCCCTGGACCAAGTACTGCATTAAATGCCAGGAAGCGGCCGATCGGCACGAATTCGAAGCCGAAAGTGGCGATAGCCTGGAGCTGCTGGCCAACGCGGCTTAGGCACTAATTCGACTGGATCCATGACGGGCGCGGGAGCAATCCTGCGCCCGTAGTGTTTTTGGCCGAAGCGAATACGGCATCCTGGACAAAGTGCGCCAAACGGCCCAACTCCGTCCCCCGCCTATGTGGGTAGGAAAAGGGGGTTTTCACCCTGCCGGCATGATCCTGATTTGGTATTACCTTGGTAAGCATGCAGTTCTTGCGCCGTTGCATGGACAAGCCTTACCGCCTTGGAGTGCTTCCGGGTACTTTTAACCCGGTGACCGTGGCACATCTCGCGCTAGCGGACGCCGCCTTGGCCCTGGTGGATGAGGTCGTGTTCGTTTTGCCGCGCCATTTCCCCCACAAAACATATTCCGGCGCCAGCTTCGAGCAGCGCGTGGAGCTTGTGGAGACAGCAGTGGCGGGAGAGCCGCGGTTTTCGGCGGCCGCCTCCGACGGTGGTCTGTTCGTGGAAATCGCCAGGGAATGCCGCCGGGCTTACGGGGGAGATGTCCGCCTGACTTTCCTATGCGGCCGCGACGCAGCCGAACGCATCGCCAACTGGGACTACGGCCACACGGGAGCTTTTCGGGAGATGCTCGCGGAGTTCGATTTTCTGGTGGCCGCCCGCTACGGCGAGTACTATCCGCCCGAGAGCCTGTCTGGTTCCTTCGCCCGCCTGGAACTCAACGGCGCCTTCGACCACGTATCGGCCAGCGAAGTGCGGGCGCGCATCTCTAGCGGCGAACCCTGGGAGCACCTCGTCCCGGCGTCGGTGCGCCGTAGGGTGGCTGAAATTTATACATCAGGCCGGAAGTTGCCGGCCCGCTGAAGCCCGCCCCACGTCACTGACTGACGATCGGCAGGGTGACGATGTTGCTCACATAGACGTCCTGCGCGATGGTCAACTGGGCGTAGGGGTCGGTGGCCAGGCTCGGATTGAGGTGCAGCAGCACCTGGAACAGTCCCACACTCCCGGGCAGCAGCGTCGCCTGGATCACATCCGCGGTGCTGCCGCCGGCGGTGGAGTTCATGAAGCTTGCCGGAGTGGTCACCGGTCCGCCCACGGGATACTGGATCCCGGTCTGAATGAGACCCTTATTGGCATCGTTGAGCGTCGGCACTCCCAACCCCGTGGCATAGACGTAAACCAACTCGCCCGGAACCGCCGGACTCTGCGGGGTCACCAGAGAGTTCGCCACGGAGGCGCAACACAATGAGGTGCCGATGGCGGTCATAATGACGGTGGCCGATGAACTGTTGCTGGCGGTGTAAGGCAGATTGTTGGCATCCGGACCTTGTACGCGCGCCGTCAGGACGATGCGCGTGAACTCCCCGGAGGCACTCGCGGTGACTTTCGGATCGGCGTTGATCAGGTTCACCAGCGCATCGCGGATACCGGCCAGGGTGTCGCCGCTCTGCACGGTGTAGGTGTAGGTGCGATCTTCGATGCCCACGGTCGCCGTGTCGCCGGCGGTGACGGTTCCGTCCACCGATACGATTCCGGTGGCGTAGCTGGATGCATGATAGATCAGGCCGACCGACGGGGTGGTGCCCGGCTGGGCGTAGATGCCCGGGTTGGCGGTTACGATGGTTACGGCCACGGGCGTGGTCACCATCACGGTGCCGTCATCGGCCACCGAACGGACATAGGCGTTGATGCTGGTGGTATCGCCCAGCTCCCAGGGAATCTGCGCATTGATGGCGGTCGGCGAGACCATCACCAGCGGCGCCGGGATGCCGTTGAAATAAACCTGCGTGCCGCCCAGGCTGGTGGGCAGCGCAAGCTGCGTGGTATCGGCCGCCGCGGTATGGAACGAGAGATTGGTGCCCTGCACCTGGGCGATGGTGCCGGGCGCCAGGGAGGCGGCGTCGCCGCCGCCGGCGAGCGTGGCCCCGCTGGTCGTCCCCGTGATCCCCGCCGTGGTGGCCGTGGAGACCGGCGTAATAGTGCAAAAAATCGTCGTGGCGTTCCCGTTAATGCCGCTCAGACGCGATGTCAGGATCAGGACCCCGGTCGTCAGGTCGGCCGTCGCGTAGACGTTGGGGTCGCCGGCGCCACTGTTGGCGCTGTTGATCTCATTCACCAGTATAGGGATGATGGTACTCACGGTGTCGTACGACAGGACCGTGTATTTGTAGTCGGCGCCGCCGGTGATGGTGACCACATTGGTCGTGGTATCGGTGGTGCTGGTGCCGCCGACGTTGACATCGATCACATCTCCCGCCTGCACCGAGTCGGGAGTTGGCGGTACTGTGACGGTCGTCGGCGCGATGGTTGCCGCGAAGGTGATGGTGCCCTTGGCCACAATGTTAATACTGGCGGAATTGACCACGCCGGCGTAGGGGACTGTGTTTTGGCCCATCGAATAGACGGTGATGCGCCGGTTGTAGGCGTCGCTGACGTACAGGTTGGTGCCATCCCAGGCGAGAGACATGGGCGTGCGCAAGGAATCGGAGGCGTCGGAAGCCTGCGTGACGGTTCCCGTGGAGGCGGCGGTATCGGGGGACTCGCCGAGCACGATGTCCGCGACAGCGCCATTCGTGGTGGGAATTGTGTTGAAGACCAGGACCCGGTCGTTGCCGCCATCGGCGATGAAAAGCCGGTTGTTCGCCGCCAGCGCAAAGCGGGGGAAGCTCAACGTCGAATTGCAGTATTCCGGATACGTGGCATTGCTGTTGACGTCCGTGCCATTGGACACCGTGCACAGGATCGGAGTTTCTATCTTCGGCACGGTCGTGTCGGTGGAACTGACCGAGTAGGCGTTATTGGCTGTCGAGCTGATCAGGTCCGGCTGGCCGACGGCCACGTCGGCAGGCACGCCGTTGGTGGTGGGAATAGAGTTCCAGATCAGCACGCGGTTGTAGCCCAGGTCGCTCACGAAGACATGGACGCCGTCGGAAGTGACGGAAACGGGGTTGAGCACCACGCTGGCCGTGACGTTGTTCGCCTGCTGCGTCAGGTCGGGCTCTACATAGGTGGTGAAATCGGGCGCGCCCAGCACCACATCGGCGGCCGTGGCGTTGGCGGTCGGGATGTGGTTGAAAATGAGCACGCGGTTATTCTGCGTGTCGGCCACGTAGAGCCGGCCGTTCTGAATCCACACCCCCTGCGGGCCGCGCATCGACTTGGCGCTCGGGGTGTTGCCCGGCACGGAAGTGGTGACGAAGTTCGGCTGGCCCAGCACCACATCGGCCGGCGCGTTGTTGGTGGTCGGTATGTGGTTCCAGATGAGCACGCGGTTGTGGTCGGTGTCCGCCACCACCAGGTGAACGCCATCGGACGCCACCGCGGTGGGCAGGCGCAGCGAATTGTTGCTGGCCGTCAGATTCAGCGTCGTGGTGGTGAAATCCGGTTGTCCCAGAACCAGCGAGGCCTGACCGACACAGACCGGGCACTTGCTGTTGTACGTCAGCGAGTCGGTGGGCCGGGGCAGTTGGCCCGAGAGATTCTGATACAGCAAGACGCGGTTATTGGTAGGCGAGGCGCCCACCCGATTCGAGTCGGCGACGAACAGAGTGTCGGCGGCGTAGGCAATCCCACTGGCCGCTCCCAGAATCGTGTCGCTGGAATTGGAGTCCTGGGAGGTGAAGGTGCTCTGCCCGATCACCAGCCGCGCGGCCTGTCCCGTAGTAAAGTCGGCGGCGCAAACCGCGGCCGCGCAAAACAGAATTATGGAGATGCACTTCATGCGCAATGTCGTTGGACCTGAACGTATGGATCTTGAATCCTCAATTATAGCAAGGCTTTTCCCCGCCGCCGTATGATGCCGTGGCGTCACACGGGTGTGCCCAATCGGCACGCCCTCCACTGCGAAATCCATGAGCGACAAGCACTTTGACGGTTCATGCGGGTTGTCAGTGCAAGAAGGGTGCCAAGCTGCGGGGACGGCGGGGCGCCGGGGCGTCCCGCGCCCGGCGTCCCGCGGCGAGGTCCGGTGAGCTACAGTAGCAGCATGCTGCGTCGTACGTTCCTCCAGACCCTGCCTGCCGCGGCTGCGGCCATGACGGCCGCCTCCGCCGAGGAAGTTCCGGTCAAACTGGGCTTCGACACCTACTCGTTGCGCGCCTTCAAATGGAAGGGCACCGAACTGCTGGACTACGCCGCCGGACTGAAGCTGGACACCATCCAGTTTTCGGCGCTGGGCGACTACGGCACGCTGGACGCGCCCAACCTGCAAAAGGTAAAGGACCGCGCCGCCCATCTCGGCATTTCGATCGACAGCGGGATGGGCTGCATCTGCGAATCCTCCAAGTCGTTCGGCAAGAACGGGCCACCGGCGCGCCAGCAACTGGTCGAGGGGCTGAAGGTTGCCAAGGCCGTCGGCTCGCGCTCCATGCGCTGCTACATGGGTTCGAGCGAAGACCGCCTCGGGCCACTGCCCATCGAAGCCCACATGGAGAACACCATCAAGCTGTTCCGCTCGGTGCGCGCGGAGGCCATGGACCTGGAAGTGAAAATCGCCCTGGAGAATCACTCCGGCGACATGCAGGCGCGGGAAGTGAAGACCATCATTGAAGAATCGGGCAAGGATCTGGTAGCCGCCTGCCTGGACACGGGCAACCCGATCTGGTGCGTGGAAGACCCGTTCGTGACGCTGGAGACGCTGGCGCCGTATGTGGTCACCACCCACGTGCGCGATTCGGTGGTCTTCGAGGATGCGCGCGGCGCCGCCGGCCAATGGGTGGCGCTGGGCGATGGCAACGTCGATCTGGTGCGCTTCGTGCAGCAGTTCCGCAAGCTGTGTCCGAAATCGTCGATGCAACTGGAGATCATCACGGGCCGGCCGCCGCGAGAGCTGCCGTACCTGGAGGCCGGTTTCTGGAAAGCGTTTCCCAAGATGCCCGCCTGGGAATTCGCGCGCTTCGTGGCTCTGGCCAAGAGCGGTCATCCGTTCATGGGCGCGATGGTCATCGAGGACGTGGCGGGGAAGAAGCCCGCGGTCATGGACGAAGCGCTCAAAGAGCAGCAGCGCATCGATTTGGAGCGTAGTTTCGAATATGCGAAGAAGAAGATGAACGTGGGTGTGGCCTGGCGGGGGTAGGGAAGGGCAGGCGGAAGCGCCGGCGGTTTCGCCTGCGAATCGTGGATTGTTTTACGGCTTCTCACGGTCGCGGTTCCGAGGCAAGATCTCGTAGTGGCAACCAGGCCAGGCAGAGCCACGACCGTGAGGGAGTGCGCATCACTCGTAGCGGAGGGCGATGAGGGGGTCTACGCGGCTGGCACGGCGGGCCGGGATATAGCAGGCGAGGAGGGTGACGGCGATCAAGGTCACGGCCATTGCCACAAAGGTGAGCGGATCGAGCGAGCTCACGCCGAAGAGCATCCCGCTAAGGAAGCGCGTCAGGGCGAAGGCTCCGGCGGCGCCGAGGACGGTGCCGGCAAGCGCCAGGCGGACGCCGGCGGCGCCGATCAGGCGGATGACGTCGCCAGAGCGCGCGCCGAGCGCCATGCGGATGCCGATTTCGTTGGTCCGCTGCGCCACGGCGTAGGAGATCACGCCGTATATGCCGAGCGCGGCCAGGATCAGCGAGAGCGAGGAGAAGAGGGTCAGCAACAGGGTCAGGAAGCGCGGGCGGGAACGGGCGGTAGCCATGACGTCTTCCATGGAGCCGAGGTTGGAAATGGGCAGCCCGCGATCCAGGCCGCGGACGGCATCACGGACAGCGCCAGCGAGACTCGTGGGGTCGCCCCGGGCGCGCACCACGACCCAACTGAGGCGGCTGGGCAGTTGCGCGAAGGGGAAGTAGAGCTCGGTGCCGGCGGGGCGGTCGAGGGCGGCGTTCTTGACGTCGGCCACGACGCCCACGATGGTCCGCCAGGGGGTGTTGCTGGATGTGCGGACGCGGTGGCCCAGGGCGCTCTCGCGCGGCCAGTAGGTTCTGGCCATGGTCTGGTTGATCGCCACGACGAACGGAGAACTGGCGCCGTCGCTTTCGTTGAGGAAGCGGCCTTCGAGCAGGCGCGCGCCAATGGTCTCGAAGTATTTTCCGGAGACGGAATTCCAGTAATCGATGTTTTGTATGGGGCCGTTGGGAACCGGGACGAAGCCCTCGATTCCGGTATCGTTGGCAAGGATGGGGCGCGCCGGGGGCAGACCGCTGGCGATGGCGGCGCTCAGCGCGCCGGGCAGCGTGTTGAGGCGCGCGGCCAGCCTGCCGTAGAAGCTGTTAACGCCGTCCGGGGCCTTGTAGGTGACCGATGGCAGCGAGAGGCGCAGGGTGAGCAGGTGGTTGGGATTCATGCCGGCGTCCACTTCCTGCAACTTCCAGAAGGCCTTGACCATGAGGCCGGAACCGATGAGCAGGATCAGGGCGAGCGCCAGTTCGCTCGCCACCAGCGCAGCGCGGAAGCGATTGGCCGCGACGGCGCCGGTGGCGCGTCCCACGGTGGCTTTCAACGTGTCGTGGAGCGTGGCGGTGCGCATATGGAAGACCGGCGCCAGGCCGAAGGCGACGCCGGTAGTCACGCCGATGGCGAGGGTGAAGAGCAGCACCTGCCAATCGATGCCGATCTCGGCGACGCGGGGGATGCTGCCGGCATTGGTGGCCACCAGCAGGCGGAGGCCGCCGAAGGCCAGGAGGATGCCGAAGAGCGCGCCGGTGAGGGAGAGCAGGATACCTTCGATGACGAACTGCTGGAGCAGGCGGCCGAGGCCGGCGCCGATGGCGGCGCGCACGGCGATTTCGCGGCGGCGGGCTTCGGCGCGCGCCAATAGCAGGTTGGCCACATTGACGCAGGCGATGAGCAGCACAAAGCCCACCGCCCCGAGCAACACCAGCATGGCGCGGCGGACGCCTTTGACGGTCTCTTCCTGGAAGCCGGCGAGTACGATCGGGTGATTCTGGGGATGGAATGGGTGGTTGGCGGCGCCCAGCGTGTCCGCGGAGTGCTGGGCGTAGCGCGTCATTTCGGCCTGCGCCTGGGCCATCCCCGTAGCCGGCTTCAGAAGCGCGAGCAGGTTCAGGAAGTGGCTGCCGCGGCCGCCGGGCTTGGCGGGATCGATCTCGAGCGGGACCCAAAGTTCCGGCGGGTCGAGTTCTCCGGGCGGAAAGGCGAAGCCGCGGGGCATGACGCCGACCACGGTGCAGGCGTTGCCGTTGAGGCGGATATCGCGGCCAATGACGGCAGTTTCGCCTCCGAAAGCGCGCTGCCAGAGTCCATAGGAGAGCACGGCGGTGAGCGGAGCGTTGGCGGCGTCGTCCGGTGGGCCGAGCAGGCGGCCTTGGATAGGGGTGACGCCGAGCATGGGGAGGAGGCCGCCGGTCACATAGCCGACGGTAGAGCGCACCGGTTCACTGGCGCCGGCCAGGTTGGCTCCAAAATTGGCCCAGCCTTCCACGGCCTGGAATCCAGTGGTGTCGCGCTTGAGGTCGAGGTATTCGGGCGGAGATACCCAGAAGTGGCGCAATCCTCCGTTGGGGAAGTTGGGGAATTCGGTAAAAACCCGCACCAGCCTGTCCGCGTGGGCGTAGGGGAGTTGGCGGCGGAGAACGGCGTCGACCACGCTGAAGATGGCGGTAGTGGCTCCGATACCGAGGGCGAGGCAGAGGACCGCGGCGGCGGTGAAGCCGGGATTCCGGCCCAGCATGCGGAGGGCGTATCGTAGGTTTTGCGGGAACGCGCCCATGACTTCCCCCTTTCGTGACGGGGATTAGACGCTGGTGACCGGGATTCGTTACCCTTCGGACTTGCCGACGACGATGATGGAGAAAGTGAGGTCGCCGGCTTTGAGGGTGAGCGTCCAATCGTGTTCGCCTTCCTTGACTACGGAGGGCGCGGCGGCGCCGGAAGGAGGTGTTTCCAGGGACAGCACGGCGGGGTGCGGGGTGCCGGAGGCTTTGCCGCTCATCTTGACGAGGTCGTCGAAGCCGGGTTTGGCGGCGGGGTCCGGGTCGGCCGCGAGCGGCGTCAGCAGGGCGAAATCGCGTTGAGGGGCCACGCCGGAATGGGAGCCATCCACGGGGAACAAACTGTAGCGGACGGTGTAAACGCCGGCTGGAATCACCTGGCCGCGGCGGTCGGCGCCCTTGTCGGGGAAGCGGATGAGGCCGAGCAAGGTTCCCTGGGCGATGCCGAAGGAAATGGCGGCTTCGTCGGGTTTGGCGCCCACCGGCAGGGATTTGGCCAGCCAGACTTCGCACCAGGGGCCGGAGGGGCCGCTGACGCGGAATCCCTGGGCCTGAATCGCGGAGGCGTAGGCGGCGGGCAGACCGGGCGTGGCTGCGGCGACTGGCTCCAGTTTATAGTCTTGAGCCAGGGCCGAGAACGCAATCCAGAGGAAAACAAAGGGACAAAGGACCAAGCGGTTCATCATGGCAGTCCGGCGGGCGGAATGAATGGAGCGGGAGACCGGATTCGAACCGGCGACATCGACCTTGGCAAGGTCGCACTCTACCAGCTGAGTTACTCCCGCCCAGCGTAAAACTCTATTTTTACGCGGAAACATAACCGATGTCAAACGTATTGGGAAAGTCACACAAACGAAAGCATTTATAAACTTGTGGACAAGCCGATCCGCTGTGCTATTCTACTTCTCGGTTGAGGGCACAGAAGCTGCGAAGGATCGTGCGGTGAAACGGGCGCCGCGGTGGCGTTTCTTCCGCTAGTCAGCACGTCCGCAGTCTGCGCTATTGTGGAAAATCCTGTGAAAATTTTGTGCTCTTCGTGTGCAAAAGCTAATGAATTATTGGGATCAGATACGTAACTATCTGCAACAAAAGGTCAGTGCCGAAGGATTCGACAACTGGCTCAAGGGGACAGCACAGGTCGGCCAAGAGGGCGACACCTTGTACGTTTCGGTACCGGACCGGGAGACGCGGGCGTGGCTCGAAACAGAATATTCGAACCTAATCGCCGCCGGCATCGAGGAGTTGGGGCTTCCGCTGCGGCGGGTGAGCTACGAGACGGCCGTTCCGCAGGCCGCGCACGCGATGGCGGCTGCGGCGCCCGCGGCCCCGGTGAGCGGGGGTTCGAATGAAGCCGATGCGTCTTCCTCGGCGCTGAACCCGAAATTCACGTTTGATTCGTTTGTGGTGGGGGCCTGCAACCAGTTCGCTCACGCGGCGGCGAAATCGGTGGCGACGAACCCCTCGCGCAGCTACAATCCCCTGTTCTTATATGGCGGCGTGGGCATGGGCAAGACCCATTTGATGCACGCCATCGGACGGGAGCTGATCGACCGGCATGGCGCGATGCGCATCATTTATACCTCCAGCGAGCGCTTCATGAACGAGATGATCTCCTGCATCCGGACGGAGAGGATGCAGCAGTTTCACCAGCGTTATCGCGAGGCCGACGTACTGCTGGTGGACGATATCCAGTTGCTGGGCAACAAGGAGCGCACGCAGGAGGAGTTCTTTCACACCTTCAACGAATTGCACGATCATCAGAAACAGATTGTGATTTCCAGCGATTCGCCGCCGAAGGACATACCCGGACTGCTGGAGCGGTTGCGCTCGCGTTTCGAATGGGGACTGCTAGCGGACATACAACCTCCGGACCTGGAGACCAAGATGGCGATCCTGGACAAGAAGGCGGAGGTGGAAGGTGTGAAGCTGCCGGACGATGTCCGCTCGTTCATGGCTTCCAAGACCAAGTCGAACGTGCGCGAACTGGAAGGGGCGCTGGTCAAGTTGATCGCCTATTCCTCGCTGACGGGAACGCCCATCAACCTGCAAATGTCGCAGCAGGTATTGAAGCACCTGGTGCACGTGCAGGACCGCCGGGTGACCATCGATGCCATCCAGAAGGCGGTGGCGGAAAAGTTTCAGGTAAAGCAAGCGCAACTGAAGGAAAAGAGCAACACGAAGAAGGTAGTGTATCCGCGGCAGGTGGCGATGTACCTGGTGAAGGAACTGACCAACGCATCGCTGCCGGAGATCGGGCGGGCGTTCGGGGGCAAGCACCACACCACCGTAATTCACTCGATCAACAAAATCGAGAAAGAGCGTCACACCGAAGCCGAATTGAACAGGTTACTCCACAGTCTAATGGACTCATTGCAGTGAGTTTAGCGAGTTTTGCACAATGGCCCTTCCGGACCTCATAGGGAAAACTGTGTAAATAGTGTGACAGGCGCCGGCCCGGAAGGGTTTCCCAGGCTTCGAAATTGTCCGGGGATATGGCGGAAAGTGGTTGAGTTTAGTATAATTTAGGAAGTCTTTAGCAGCTTGCGCGGGCGCTCGGAATGCAGTTATTACGATGCATCTTGAGATAGCCGGGACAGAATAGGAGCAGCGGGCATGGAATTCACCGTCAACAAGAGCGATCTGGTACGTGAGTTGAGTCTGTCGCAAGGCGTGGTGGAGAAGAAAACCACCATACCGATTCTCTCGAACGTACTTCTGGAAGCGGCGGACGACCGGTTGACGCTGACCGCCACGGACCTGGAACTGGGCATACGCTGCTCCTGCCCGGCGAGGGTGAAGAAGGAAGGCGCGGGGACGGTCCCGGCGCGCAAACTGCTGGACTACATGCGCCTGTTGCCGGAAGGCGACGCGAACATGAAGTTCCTGGAGAACCATTGGGCGAGCATCACCAGTGGGCGGTCGCGGACGCGCATCGCGGGCATGTCGCGGGAAAGCTTCCCGGAACTGCCGCAGATGCCGGAGCCGATCGCGGAAGTGCCGGTGAAGACGCTGGCCTCGATGATCGCGCGCACGTCGTTTGCGATCTCCATGGAAGAATCGCGCTTCACGCTGAACGGCGCGCTGTTGTTGATGCGGCCGGAAGGGCTGACCATGGTGGCGACGGATGGCCATCGCCTGGCATACGTGCAGGCATCGCCGGCGGAGAGCGGCACGGCGGACAAGCCGTTTCGCGCGCTGATTCCCAAGAAGGCCATGAACGAGCTCACCAAGCTGAGCGACGATGCGGGAGAGGGCGCCAAGGCGATCGTGGCGGGCGACGACAATCACCTGTTTTTCCAGTTGGGGCATCGCCTGCTGATCACGCGCAAACTGACGGGCAACTTTCCGGACTATGAGCGGGTGCTGCCCAAGGATCACCAGTTCATCGCCAAGCTGGAAAAGGCGGAAATCCGCTCGGCCATCGAACGCGTGGCGCAGTTTGCCGACGAGCGGTCGCGGGCCATCCGGGTGCAGTTCGCCTCGGGCGAGGTGCGGGTATTTTCCTCGAGCGTGGAGACCGGAGAGAGCGAAGAGAGCGTGTCGAGCGAGTACAACGGGCCGGATATCGAGATTGGATTCAATGCCCAATACCTGTTGGATTTTCTGCGCGCGATCTCGCAGGATCAGGTGGCTTTCGAGCTAAAGGATCAGAAGAGCGCCGGCGAACTGCGGCCGGCCGGCGAAGGCATCACGGATACATACCGCTATGTCGTGATGCCGATGAGAATCTGAAGTTTTCACTAACCGTAAGGAACTATGCCAAACGAAGTCAATCCCGGTGCGGGAGATGTGTACGATTCCAGCAGTATCAAGGTGCTGGAAGGGCTGGAGGCCGTGCGTCTGCGGCCGGCGATGTATATCGGCTCGACGGGCGAAATGGGTCTCCACCACCTGGTGTATGAAGTAGTCGACAACTCGGTGGACGAAGCGCTGGCCGGCTACGCCACGCATATCGAGGTGATCATCCACGACGACAACTCGGTCACGGTGACGGACGACGGGCGCGGGATCCCGGTGGGCATCATGGAAGAAGAGGGCGTCTCGGCGGCGCAGGTGGTGATGACCAAGCTGCATGCCGGCGGGAAGTTCGATTCCAAGAGCTACAAGGTCTCGGGCGGCCTTCACGGCGTGGGCGTGAGCTGCGTCAATGCGCTTTCGGAGCGCCTGGAACTGGAGATCTGGCGCGAAGGATACACCTGGCAGCAGGAATACGCGTGCGGCGTCCCCAAGGCGCCTCTGGCGAAGGCGGGCAAGGCGGGCAAGAAGACCGGCACGCGGGTGACGTTCAAGCCCGACCTGACCATCATGGAAGCGTCGGTGTTCAATTACGACACCTTAGCCCAGCGGCTGCGCGAGCTGGCGTTCCTGAACAAGGGCCTCAAGATCACGCTGACAGACGAACGGACGGATCCGGAGAAGGTGACGGAGTTCGTGTATCAGGGCGGGATCAGCGAATTCATCAAGCACCTGAATCGCGGCAAGAGCGTGCTGCACGAAAAGCCGATCCACTTCGAGGCGGAGCGCGAGATGCCCGAGAAGGGCACGATCACGATGGAAGTGGCCTTGCAGTATAACGACGGCTACTCGGAGAATGTGTTCAGCTTCGCCAACAACATCAACACGGTGGATGGCGGCACGCACCTCAGTGGCTTCCGCTCGGCGCTGACGCGCACCATCAACGCTTTTGGGCAGCAGGCGGGGTTGTTCAAGGACGTGAAGGAGAATCTCTCGGGCGACGACGTCCGCGAAGGCCTGACCGCGGTGGTGAGCGTGAAGGTGCCGCAGCCGCAGTTCGAAGGGCAGACCAAGGGCAAGCTGAACAGCGATATCGCGGGCTTCATGACGCAGTTCGTCAACGAGAAGCTGGGCGAGTACTTCGACAAGAACTCGGCGGTGGGCCGCAAGATCGTGGGCAAGGCGATCGAAGCTTCGCGGGCGCGGGAAGCGGCGCGCAAGGCGAGGGATCTGACGCGGCGCAAGGGAGCGCTGGATTCCGGCGGGCTGCCGGGGAAACTGGCGGATTGCCAGGAGAAGGACCCCAAGCTGTGCGAAATTTTCCTGGTGGAGGGAGAAAGCGCGGGCGGCACGGCGAAGCAGGGGCGGGAACGGCGCTTCCAGGCTATTCTTCCACTCAAGGGAAAGATCCTGAACGTGGAGAAGGCGCGCTACGACAAGATGCTGGGCCACGAGGAAATCCGCTGCCTGATCACGGCGCTGGGCACGGGCATCGGCAAGGACGATTTCGACGTGGCCAAACTGCGCTACGACAAGATCATCATCATGACGGACGCGGACGTGGACGGCAGCCACATCCGCACCCTGCTCTTGACGTTTTTCTTCCGGCACATGAACGAGCTGATCACGCGCGGCAAGGTATACATCGCGCAACCGCCGCTGTACCGCATCAAGAAGGGTAAGAGCGAAAAGTATATCAAAGACGAGAAGGAATTCACCAAGGAGATCATGCGGCGGGCGACCGAGAATCTGACGGTCGAAATCCACTCCAACGGCGACGGTCGTCCGAAATCCGTCATGGAAGGGCAGGAGCTGCGCACGTTCCTGCTGAACCTGGACGAATACCAGTTGATGTTCCACAAAGTGGAGCGGCGGCTGCGCGATTCGCGCGCCGTGGAAGTTCTGAGCGACATCGCTTTTCAGATCGACCACAGAGCCGATTTCCAGGTGGAAGAGAACCTCAAACCGGTGTTTGAAGCGCTCAAGCGGAGGGGCTTGAATCCGGAGATGCGCAAGGACGAAGAGCACTCCACGTGGGCGGCGGTGTATCGCGACTCCACGGGGGCGGAACGGAGCGTGGGGATACAGTTGGCGGCACAGCCGGAGTTCCGCCGTTTCCGGGTTTTGGCGCGCACCATCGCGAAGTTCAACGAACCGCCGTTTGTGGTGGTGAAACACGAACATCGCGATTCCCAGCCCAACTGGGTGGAACTGCTGGAGTACGTCAAGAACGAAGGCAAGAAGGACGCCAGCGTGCAGCGCTACAAGGGGCTGGGCGAAATGAACGCGGAGCAACTGGCGGACACGACGATGAATCCGGAGAAGCGGACCCTGTTACAAGTGCGGCTGGAAGACGCGGTGAAAAGCGAAGAGATCTTCTCCACGCTGATGGGCGAGGATGTGGAGTCGCGCCGGAAATTCATCGAAGAGAACGCGCTGGACGTGAAGAACCTCGACGTGTAGGGTAGAATGCTATCGCAAGCCTATGGGGACGACCACACTTCTGAGCTTCGAAGAATTTGAGCGACTGCCCGACAAGCCCGGCAAGTTGGAGTTTCTCGACGGAGAACTGATTCAGTTGCCTCCCGCCAAACGCAAACATATGGAAATCGTCCGGCGAATCCAAATCTTGTTGATGCATGCCGTGGAGAAGGCCGGGGCCTCGGCCAGGCTGGGTGATGTCTATCCCGAAACCGGCTACAAGTTCAGCAAGAAAGCATGGCTCCAGCCCGACGTAAGCATTCCGTACCGCGACCAGCCGTGCGGCGACTATTTCGAATCCGCTCCCGCTCTCGCGGTCGAAGTGATTTCAGAGTCGAACACCGCCGCGCAGATGGACCGCAAGGTGAAGATCTACCTCACCAACGGCGGCGTTGAGGTGTGGCTGGTCTATCCCAAAAAGCGCAGCGTTTGGGTCTATCGCAAAGGACACGCCGAGGAATTTCAAAGCGTCCTCCGCAGCAGCCTGCTGCCCGGCCTGGAGATCGATCTCCAGCAGCTATTCGACTAAGGCAAATCGTGCGCCCCCATTTACTCCCTACACATCATCCGGCCGAAAGGCAGCGCGATTTAAGGGGCTCGCAATCCCCTTAAACGGGAATGCCCACCATGCGCGCGATGTCGAGCGCGTTGGATTCGCGTGTCACACCGGGCTTCAACAGGTAATCGAAATCCAGCGGGCCGCCGGCGTCGCGGCAGCCCATATGCACGTTGCATCCGTGTAGTTCCGTCCCCTCGACCATCTCGGTGAGCGCCAGATCGTGGGTGGACAGCGCGCCAGCCGCACCATAACCAGTGAGCGCGCGCACCACCGACTCCGCCACCACTTTTCGATCGCGCGAGTTGGTCCCGCCGAAGATCTCGTCGATCAGGAAAAGCACCGGCCGATCTCCTTGGGCGAGTTCGATGGTCTGGCGCATGCGCTCCACTTCCGCCAGAAACTTGGATTTTCCGTTACGCAGCGAATCCCCCACCGAGATGGACGCGCAAATCGAGAAATGCGAGAGCCGCAAGCTGCGCGCTCGCACCGGCGCACCCGCCAGCGCCAGAACGGCATTCACGCCGATGGCGCGCAGCAGGGTGCTCTTGCCCGCCATGTTGGACCCGCTGACGATGTAGAACCTGGCCGCCTCATTCAGCCGCACATCGTTCAGGATGCAAGTGTTCCCGGGCAGCAACGGGTGTCCCAGGGCATCGCCTTCAAACCGCGCACCGCCCGGCGTGAATTGTGGGTAGGTGTTTTCCGGATGCTCATAGGCGTAGGCCGCCAAAGCGTTCAACGCCTCAAACTCCGCCCAGGCATCCAGCCAATCCACCAGGGACGCGTGGTGCTTTTGCCTCCAGCGTTCCACCGCCATGCAGACCTGGGTGGCAAACAGGAGCACGGTGGAAGGCAGGAAGAACCACTCCTTATTGCGCTGCTCCAGCGCACGGATGAGGCGTTCGAGTTTCCGCACACACAGCGCCGCGCCGCCGTGCCCCACACGCCGCACCAACCCGTTCAGCTTGGGCGAGCGGAACGTCTGTCTACCCATCAAGTCGAGTCCCCGGCGGAAGACTCCGATTTCCGAACCCACCAGGCGGAGCGATTCGATAGCCGCCCTGGTCTGCTCTCTGCGCAGCAGACCGTAGACCGCGTGAAACCCACCCAGCGCGGCCATCCACGGCAGCAGTCCGTCCCACGGAAGCGCGCGGTCGAAACCGGCGAGCAGCAGCACCGCCAGAGCGGTGGAAGTCAACAGGGCAAGCAGGCGCGCGGAGGTGCGAAATGGCGCCGCCGGGGACTCCAGCCACTGTTCGAAGGTTTCCCATTTGGCCCCCTCGAACTGGAATTTGCCGAGCAGCGCAATCTCCTCGCGCAAGCCGGTGCGCGGCGTCAACTCGCGAATGGCTTCCTGGCGGGCGAGGGTCTCGTCCAAGGAAGGCGCAGCGAGCAGCCAAGTGGCCAGGCGGCGCCGTCCCATTTCCGTTCTGGTGGTACAGAGCAACTCAAACAGCGAGCCGGCGCCGAAGAGATTCAAGTCGCTTTCGAACACATGAGCGGCGTCACGGAACTCCTCGCCCGCCACGCCATTTCCGGCCCAGTTGCCGCGCATTCGCGCGACACCCTGGCGGTACCAGCCTGCCAGACGCGAGAAGCGCAGCGCTGCCGTTCGATTGCGCAGGTACTTCCGAATCGAAACCGCGGCCACCGGCAATGAGAGCGGCGGATACCACAGAGGAACCGTGCGCCGGCTCACGGCGAGAAATCCCAACGCCATGAAAAGCAACGCAGCCGCCGCTACCACCAGAACGGCGACCGATTGGCCAGACCGGGCTCCGGCAAGAGCTGCCTCCAGTTCAGCCAGTCTCTTTGGATACTCAATCGCCGCGGCTTCCATCGCCATGGTTCAATCTTATGAGATTCGACGGGTGGACGCCGCCGGCGCGCTACAATCCACTCATATGGTTACCGGAATCGAACATGTGGCGATCGCCTCGCCCGATCCGCTCCGCCTGGCGTCGTGGTACGTGGAGCATCTGGATTTCGTCATCAATTTCCAGCCGGCCCAAAGCCGGACCGTCTTCATCAAAGCCGCCGACGGGAGCATGATCGAAATCATCGAATCCGCGCCCGCTACGGCGCCCGCCGAGGGCATGAATGCCGCCGGGTTGCGCCACCTCGCTCTCACGGTGGCCGATTTCGCCGGTACGTACGCCCGCCTGAAGGAAGAGGGTGTGCGTTTTCTTACCGAGGCGCAGACCACCCACGGGAACTCGCTCGTGTTTTTCACGGATCCGGACGGCAATATCCTGCACCTGCTGCACCGCGAAACGCCTTTGCCCTGAGGGGGTGTGCTGCCCCGAGCGGAAGAATGCCCCCACGATTGGGGTCATGGCAGCCTGAAAGGCTACTCTACTTGGAGTGCGGAACGGGCGGCTTGGCGGACATCGTCCAGCAGAATTTCCATGTCGCGCCTGGTAGTGCGGTAGTTGAGCACGCAGCCGCGCAAAGCAAACGCTCCACGGACGCGCGTATTGGAGAGATAGCTGCCGCCGCCGCGCTGCACCTCCAGCATGACGCGCTCGTTGAGAGAGTCCAGGTCGCCGGTAAATCCGCGCGGGCGGTAGCGGAAGCAGAAGATGGAGAGATCCACCGGCGCCAGCATTTCGAAATCGTCGGTGGCGCTCACCAGGTCCGCGAAATATTTGGCGCAGGCGATATTGTCTTCAATCGCCTGGCCGATGGCTTCGGTGCCCACCGATTTCAAGAGCAGCCATAAATCCAGGGCGCGGAACGGGCGCGAGAGCTCCGGGCCGTAATCCCAGAAAGCGAACGCTTCGTCATCCCGCAGGCCCACCACGCGGATGTACTCGGCGTTCTCGCTGAACGCCGCCCGGGCGGCCCCGGCGTCGCGGTAGAGAATGCAGCCGCAGCCCACCGGCAGGTAGAGCCACTTGTGGGGATCGAGCGCCACCGAATCGGCCTCGCCGATACGAGCGAAAAAGGCGCGCGCGGAAGGCGCCAGCGCGGCGAATCCGCCGTAAGCGCCATCCACGTGCAGCCAGAGATTGTGGGCGTGCGCCAGATCGGCGATGGGCCCGATCGGGTCGAAGGCGCCCGTCCCGGCCGTCCCGGCGCTGGCCACGACGCAGAAGGGGAGGTGGCCCTCCTGGCGATCCTGGCGCACCAGGCGGTCGAGATCCGCCAGGTCCAAGCGCAGGTTGGGGCCGGTCTTCACGGAGCGCACGTTCGTGGCGCCGATGCCCAGCATGGCGGCAGCCTTGCGGATGGAAAAGTGAGCCTCTTCGGAGGCGTAGAGGCGCATGCGGGCGCCACTCATGCCATCCTGGACCACGTTGCCGGGCGCCTTGGCGCTGCGCGCTGCGGCGATGCCGGCAAAATTCGCCATCGATCCGCCGCTCACCAGCAGTCCCGCGCCATCGGCGGGGTAGCCCAGCATCTCCTGGATCCAGCGGACGCACAGCAACTCCATTTCCGTGGCTGCCGGTCCGGAACGCCAGCCGGTCACGTTGATGTTGAAGGCTGCCGCCATCATGCTGCCCATCGCCGCCACCGGTGTGCCCGGCGAAGCGACGTAGCCGAAGAATCGCGGATGGCCGTTGTGGCGGCTGAACTCCTCGACGACCTCGCGCACCGTGCCCAGCAGTTCGGCGAACGGAACTCCGGCGGATGGCGCGGGCTCGTCGAGCCGGCGGCGCAGATCGGCCGAGGTGGTGGGACGGAGCACGGCGCGCGCAGCCAGCGTGTCGTAATACTCCGCTACCAGATCCAGGGCGGCACGGCCCATTTCCCGGATCTCGGAAACGGGGATTTCCAGTTTGCCCGGCAAAGTGCCAGAGTAACAGGAAATCAAGGCGCGTCGAGGGGGCGGTTCCACGCAGAACGTAAGAAAACATATTGAGCCGCCGATGAACGCCGATGAACGCGGATAAGAACAAGAAGGCGATTTTGTGTTATCCGCGTTAATCGGCGTTCATCGGCGGCTCAGTGTTCTTTCTAGGGCACTGGAGATGCCAACCCTGCAAAAATCTCTATACACGTTTGGGGGCTTCCGGCAGTTTTATCTGGTGAGAGGATGAGAAGCCTGGCACTGGCGGCAATGGCGGCAGCGGCGGACAACCCCGAGGAGCGGCCGGGTGTACTGGCCGCGGCGCGCTCGGGAGACCTGCCCGCGTTCGAGCTGCTGATGCGGCGGTACGAGCGGCTAGTGCTGGTCACGGCCTTGCGCCTGGCAGGCAATCTGCCCGACGCGCAGGATGTGTCCCAGGAAGTATTCCTGAAACTGTACCGGAATCTGGGGAAGCTGAGCTCCGAAGACGCGGTCGCCAGTTGGTTGTACCGGGTCACGGTGAACGCCTGCCACGATCTCCGGCGGCGGCGCCCGCCGGAGGATGCGGTGGAGAATGGCGGGCAACTGGCCGCTGGCGGGGCGGATCCGCACCAGGCGCTCAGCGAAAGCGAACGCCGCCGGGCGTTGGAATTGAGCCTGCGCATGTTGCCGGAAAAGGAACGGGTGGCGCTGGTGTTGCGCGACCTGGAGGGGCTCTCCACGGAGGAAGTGGCGCGTGTGCTCGGCAGCAGCCCGGCCACCGTGCGCTCGCAGATTTCCAAGGCGCGGGTCAAGGTGAAAAGATTTGTGGGGCGGTATTTCGGGAGGCGGTCATGATGTGTGTGGAATGGGAAACGCGGGTGGCGCTGCACGCCGGCGGCGATTTTGTGGGCGCGGAGGCGGCGGAAGTGGAGCGGCATTTGGGAGAGTGTTCCGCCTGTCAACTGCTGTGGTCGGGCGTGCGGGAGAGTCTGGCGGTTTTGCAGGCCGCCCACGCGGAAGTTCCCACGGCAGCGCACTTCGCCGCCGTGCGTGCCTGCGTGATGGCGGAACTGGAGCGGAGTGCGCGGCCGTGGCGACGGCTCGCCTGGATTTCCGGCGCCGCCGCGGTAGCGGCATTGCTGCTGGTGGCGATGCTCTGGCCGGCGCGGGTGGTTCCCCAGGCTCCGCGCCTGCTGGCTCGGATTCCCGCCGCACCCGGGATGGCGAAAGCGGCGCCGGCCGCGCGGCGGATGGTGGCGCGCGCCCCGCGGAGGGCGCCGCTCACCATCAAGTTTCAGACGGCGGACCCGAATATCGTCATTTACTGGATTGCGGATTAAATCAAGGAGAAGAAGATGAAACGAATCGTATTGTGGGCAGTGTTGCTGGCCGCGCCGGTGCTGGCGCAAACGCCGGCCGAAGGGAGGATCACCAAATTGGTCACACTGAAGAACATCGAGCCCAGGGCCATCGAAAGCATGCTCATACTGTTCGGTGTGACCACCAATTCGAACAATCAAATGAAGACCATGGCGATCATCGGTACCCCCGAGAGAGTCGCCGCGGCGGAGGCGGTCATCAAGCAGCTCGATGTGGCGCCGAAGAATATCGAACTGACCGTGTATTTCGTGGTGGGCGGCGATGGGCCGGCGCTGGCGGGCGGCGCGGTCCCGCAGGATTTGCGCGACGTCGTTACCCAACTCAAGGGCGCGTTCACCTTCAAGGAATACAAAATGATGGACGTGCTCACGCTGCGCACCAGGGCCGGGTCGAGCGCGGAAACCTCCGGCATTCTGAATGCCGCCACCCCGCCGCGAATGTCGCAGTTCTCCATCCGCGACGCCACCGTGAGCGAAGACGGCACAACCATCCGCATCGACCGCATGCACGCCGGCCTGCGTATTCCTTACACGCGCCGGGATAGCGTTACGGCCGATACCAAGGGGGGCGCCAACGCCCAGAAATCCTTCGAGTACATCAATTCCGGGATCGATCAGGATGTGGACGTGAAGGAAGGCCAGAAGGTGGTGGTGGGCCGCTCTAGCCTGGAAGGCCCGCAACAGGCGCTATTCCTGGTTTTGACGGCGCACGTGATTCAATGAGGGCGCTATTGCAGCGCCCAGTAACCTTCGCGCGTCTTCACCTGAAGCTCCGGCCGGCCCTTCACCGCCACGCGAATGGCATGAAACTTCCCGGCCTCGCCGCCCTTGGCCTCGAAACTGAGAATGTACTGGCGATGCACCTCTTCGCCCACCAGTTGAATGGCCTGCTCCAACGCGTTCTTCTTCAGAAAGCCCAGGGAGCGGCCGCCGGTGGTGGTGGCGAACAGTTGGGAAAGATCCGGCTTAATCAAGCGCATCAACTCGCCCATCCCATAGATCAACCCGCCCGGTCCCAAGTCGGGCGGTACCGGGGTGGTGTCGGGGGGCGCGCAGAGATCGCACTGCTTGATCTTGATCCGCTCCGCCTCGGGTTTGAGATCCTCGGCGGTCTTGGGTTTCACGGTGTACGGCTCGAGGAATGGCGAATAGGTCAGCCAGTAGACCGTGGCATTGAGCCGCTGCACCTGCTCCATTACTTCCGGCAGTTTGGCGATGCTGGACCGATCGCGCCGCTCCGCAATCATGAGAATGATCCGCCGCCGTTCCGCCGGCCGGTCTGCCAGCATCGCCAGCGCTTCGCGCATGGCATCCAGCATGCGCGCGCGGCCGCCTTCCTTGCGCAGCATGCGGAGCGCGAGGATCACGGATTCCGGGTTGGCGGTGAAGTCCTGGTGGACCTGCACCCGGTCGCTGAACGAGATCACCGCGGTTTCTCCGGCATCCGCCGCCAGCAACTGCGTAAACAGAATGCCGCTGCCGCCCAGCTTATCGATGACGGCTCCGGAATTCGCGCTGGTCTGCACCACGACCACCAGGGAGATCGGATACAGCATCCAATCCATCTGTATTGCCTGCGGCACATTGTTGTCGTAGAGCGTCAGATCTTCCGGCGTCAGCCCGTCCACGTATCGCCCCTTGGAGTCGGTGACCGTGGTAGGTGCGATGACCAGCGAAACCGTGCTTTTGAACTGCGCCCGGCCGGCGCACGAAAGGACGAGGAGAGCGGCGGCAAGACGCATTGAGAAAAGCCTAGCAGCTTATGGGCCAACAAGGTCGCCCTCGGCAAGCCCATGCCTGGAGCCGTGATAGACGCGGAAGATGACAACTCGGCCTCGCGCTCAACGCGAAAGATGATTCGGTGGGAAAGGTAGGTGAGATGGCGGATTTCGAAGGAGAACTCTTCGTGCTCTGGGATTACCGGACAGCGCTCCGGCATGTCTTCGAGCGAATAGATCGCCCGGACGAGTCCGCGAAACCAACGTTCTGCGGCTTCGGGTTCCTTCTTGACCTCACGGACAAACTGAACGTAGTCCTCGGCATCGACCAGTGCCAGTTCTGTGATATCAACCTGAAATGCCAAGCTTCCTCTGCAGTTCTGCCAATGCCTGTCGCGCAGGTTTGACCCGGCCTTGCTTGGCCGCGGCGATGCCGAGTTGAATCGCCTCTACAGCTTCGAACCGGTCAAGCCGGTCGAGAATCTGCTGATAGCTTTCGGCGTCCTGGACCACGAGTTCGGCCTTGCCGTTCACGGTGAGAACAACGGGCCTCCGCGTCTTCTTCATTTGGCTCAAGAAGCCGCTCGTATTTCGCTTGAAATCGGTCAGCGGGTGGATGTCCTGCCTCAGATTAACCATGGCCTTCTCCGCATCTCAAAAGCATCTTTAACGATGTTATCAGTTTTTCACCGCAAGCGTTGCAGGAAGTAGTTTGAACGCTTCTCGCGAGCGATCGTGGTGGGGTCGCCGTGGCCGGGGAAGACCTCGGTCTCGCCAGGGAGTGGCAGCAGTTGGTTGTGGATGGATTCGAGGATCTGCCGGCCGTCGCCACCGGGGAGATCGGTGCGGCCGATGCTGTCGCGAAAGAGGGTATCGCCGGCGATCAGTTTGCGCTCCACCGGCAGCCAGAGGCAAATGCTGCCCTGGGTGTGGCCCGGGGTGTGGAGCACGTGGACTTCGGTGGCACCGATGACGAGTTTGTCGCCGTCCTTCACCGGGACGTCGATTTCGACGGCTTCGGGCGTGGGCATGCCGAGCCAACCGGCCTGCACGTCGAGCATGTCCTGGAGTTCGCTGTCCGCGAGATTCATATAGACGGGTGCGCCGGTGGCCAGTTTGAGCTTCTGGGCGCCGCCGATGTGATCGATGTGGGCGTGCGTGATCACGATGGCGGTCACCGTGAGACCGTGCCGGGCGAGCGTTTGCAGGATTTGGCCGATTTCGTCGCCGGGGTCGATCACCATGGCCTGGTGGGTGGTTTCGTCGCCCAAAATCGAGCAGTTGCACTGCAGCATGCCGACGGGAAGCGTCTCGTGGATCATAAGGCGAGTATACTCACCAATATGGGTGAGATTCTAACAGCCATCATGCGATGGGTGCACATATCGTCGGTGGTGACGCTGGTCGGCGGCGTTGTGTACGCGCGATTTGTGATGTTTCCGGCGGCCCGGTCCCTTTCCGCCGACGCGCAGACCGCTCTCAATGAGGGCGCGGCCAGGCACTTCCGCCCTGCGGTGTACGCCGCCATGGCGGGTCTGGTCTTTTCAGGAATCTTCAATTACCTGTCCAAGCCGGGGCATTCCGTCCTGTATCACGCGTTGTTCGGCGTGAAGATGTTGCTGGCGCTGCACGTGTTCAGCGTGGCCATTCTGGCGACGGCCCCCAGGAATCCGCGGCGGGCGCGGCAGTTGTTCGGGGCGGCGATTTCGGGCTTCGCGATCTTGCTGATTGCGGCGTACCTGAAGGGGATCGCCTAAACTAAGAACATGAGCCTGGGTTACCAAGCGCTGCGCGGCGGTGCGGCGTGGCTGGATCTTTCCGCGCGCGGCCGGATTGTGGCGCGCGGGCGCGACCGCGCACGCCTGTTGCACGCCATCACCACGAACGAAGTCAAAAAGATGACGCCGGGAACGGGGTGCTACGCCTTCCTGCTGAATCCGCAGGGGCGGATTCAAGCGGACCTCTGTTTGTTCTGTCTCGAAGACCACTTCCTGATCGACACCGAGCCGGAGTTGCGCGAGAACGTGCATCTGCACATCAAACGCTACATCATTGCCGACCAGGTGGAATTGGAAGATGTGACGGCGCGCACGGCGGCCATCGGGCTGGAAGGTCCGGGCGCGGCGGCCATGCTGGCGGCGTTGGGTGGGCCGGTTCCGGAAGCAGCCTACGCACACGCGGCGTGGGGTGACGCCATGGTAGCGGCGGTGACGGTGACGGGGCAACCGGGAGCGCGCATTTTCTGCTCGGCGGAACAGGCTGCCAGCCTGGTGCATCGGCTGGAGGCGGCGGGCGCGGTGGCGGCGAGCACGGAGGATGCGCGCCTGGTGCGCATCGAGAACGGCAAGCCGCGCTACGGGGAGGACATCCGCGAAACTTCCCTGCCCCAGGAAACGCAGCAGATGCACGCGGTCAGTTTCAACAAGGGCTGCTACTTGGGACAGGAGATCGTGGAGCGGATCCGCGCGCAGGGTCGGGTGAACAAGAAGTTGATGCGCGTGGTGCTGGAGGGCGGCGAGGTTCCGGCCGCGGGCACGAAAACTACGGTAGACGGGGCGGAGGCGGAAGTGACTTCGGCCGTAGTCTCACCGGCGTCCGGGGAAGTAGTCGCTCTGGCCTACGTGCGCCAGCGCTAAAACCGGGGACAGACGGAACGTTTTCCAGTTGTTCTCGACAGCCTTGCTCCTGCGTGGGCTTATCACGGGCATGCGCTCTGTATCGGTGCGCCAGAAAAACGGAAAACGTTCCGTCTGTCCCCGGTTTTACGCGCGCAGGCGGTCCACCAGGTCGTCGGGAATCCGTAGGTTGCCGTCGTAGCCGGTGCCTAATGCCACGCTGGGTTTGATGGCACCGTGATAATCGCTGCCGCCGGTGACGCGCAGGCCATAACGGCTGGCGAGAGTGAGGTAGAGTTGGGTGTCCTCCTCGGTGTGATCGCTGTGATACGCCTCGATGGCGTTGAGGCCCGATGCGCAAAGTTCGGGCATGAGCGCGGCGATATCGCCCTTGATGCGCACCGGATGGGCCAACGAGGCGATACCGCCGGCGGAGCGAATCCGCGCCACACCCTCGGCGAATTGCGGCTCCCGCCGAAACACGTAGCCTCTGGCCGATTCGTCGAGATAATCGTCGAAGGCCTGCCGCAGGTTGACGACGTAGCCCTTCTCCACCAGAATCTGCGCGAAATGTGGGCGCCCGGTCATGCCGCGGCCGCGCGCTTCGGCCTCGGCCAGCGTGACGTCGAAGCCAAGTTCCCGGAGACGCGCCACCAGGCGCACGTTGCGGTCCCGGCGCGCCGCCTGCTGACCGGCGACCCACACGCGAAACTCGTCCATATTCCGTCGGCCGAGGAAATATCCCAGCAGATGCGCCGAGTGGCCGTGCAATTTGGTGGAAAGCTCGATGCCGCAGACCAGTTCCATGCCGGCTTCGGCGGCCGCCGGCAGCGCCTGGTCGTAGCCCTTGAACGTGTCGTGATCCGTGATGCCGAGGATTGTCACCCCGGCGCGATGCGCTTCCGCCACCAGTTGCGCGGGCGAACAACTGCCGTCGGATTCGTTAGTGTGCGAGTGAAGATCGATCAAAGCTAACCAGACCTAAACGTTCCAGTGTAGCCCAGATCTTCGCAACGCTCTCTTCGGGAGTCTCCCGGGAGGAGTTGACCGTGACTTCGGCGGAAAGCGGCGGTTCGTAGGGGTCGGAGATGCCGGTGAACTGCGCGATCTCCCCGGCCATCGCCCGCCGGTAGAGTCCCTTGACGTCGCGCTCGGCCAGCACCTCCACCGGACACTCCACGTAGACCTCAACGAAATTGTGGATGCGCGCGCGTACTTCGTCGCGCACCTCGCGATAGGGAGAGATGGCGGCGCCGATGGCGATCACGCCGTTGCGCGCCAGCAGCTCGCAGACGAACCCGATGCGGCGGATGTTCTCATCGCGATCCTCCTTGCTGAAGCCGAGGCCTTTGGAGAGATGGGTACGCACCACGTCGCCATCGAGCACTTCCACCCGGGCGCCGAACTGGCGCAGTTTCAGCTCCAGTAGCCGGGAGATGGTGCTCTTGCCGGCGCCGCTCATGCCGGTGAACCACAAGGTAAAGCCTTTGTGCATTTCTTTCGGTTCCGCCTCTGCCAGGATATCGCGCGCCACCGAACCGTCGGGGGCGAAGTGAATGCCACATTCTTTCTTGGCGTCCTCCTCCCACCACCAGCGGCCGGCGCGCCCGCTTTCACCGGCCCGTATGGCGCGCGTGCAGGGCGCGCAACCGATGCTGGTGTAGCCTTGGGCATACAAGGGATGCACCGGAACACCGTGGCGCGCGATGTACTCCTCCACGCCATCCGCGCTCCAATCCGCCAGGGGACAGATTTTCGTGGGCCCCGCCACGCCGCGCGCCACTTTGGGAACCTCGGCGCGGGTTTCGGCCTGCTCGCGGCGCAGGCCGGCCGCCCAGGCCTTCAGGGTTTCCAGTTTGCGCTCCAGCGGACGTACCTTGCGCACGTCGCAGCAGCGTTGGCGCGCCGGCACGCTGGAATAGAACAGGTTGGGTCCGTGGAACGCCACCAGTTGTTCCACCTCATCGCGTTCGGGGAAGATGATTTCCACCGGGATGCCGTAGCGCTGGCGCACGGTTTCCATCATGCGATAGGTCTCGTCGGGCAGGCGGCCGGTATCCAGCGTGAAGACGCGGACGGCCGAGGAGATGCGCGACGCCAGATCGAGGATCACCATGCCTTCCTTTTGAAAGCTGGTGGCAATAGCGAACGAATCGCCGAACGTCTCGATCGCCCAGGAGAGGATTTCGGAAGCCGAAGCGGCCTCGAAGCGCGCCAAGTTGTCCAATCTCTATCAAGATTAGGGGACAAGGGGGAGCAGTGTCAAATCCCGCGGCACCCGGAACAGCGGTACGCTCCGCGCTGGTAAGATATGAGGAGTGGATCCCGAAGTACATCCAGACAGCCGGACCGAAATGGGGCCCGGCACCCATCCAGCCTGGCGGCGGGTGCAGCTCGCACGACATCCCAAGCGTCCGCACTCGCTGGACTACATCGGGCGCATTTTCACCGATTTTCAGGAGATCCACGGCGACCGCGCCTTTGGCGACGATCCGGCGATTGTGGCGGGTTCGGCGCAATTCGCCGGACGGCCGGTGATGGTGGTGGCGGAGCAGAAGGGCCGCGACACCAAACAGCGTTTCTTCCGCAATTTCGGCATGCCGAAGCCGGAGGGCTACCGCAAGGCGTTGCGCGTGATGCAGATGGCGGCCAAGTTCGGGCGGCCGATTATTACCCTTTTGGATACGCCGGGCGCCTATCCCGGGATCGACGCCGAAGAACGCGGGCAGGCGGAGGCGATCGCGCGCAATCTGCGCGAGATGGCGCGCCTGGCGGTGCCGGTGATCGTGGTGTGCATCGGGGAAGGCGGCTCTGGCGGCGCACTGGCGCTGGGCGTGGGCAATACCGTGCTGATGCTGGAGAACGCGGTATACAGCGTGATTTCTCCGGAGAGCTGCGCGGCCATCATCTATCGCGATTCGGCCAAGGCCGAGCAGGCGGCGGCGGCGCTGCGATTGACCGCGGAAGATCTGCAGGAACTGGGCCTGATCGACGGGATTATTCCGGAGCCGGAGGGCGGCGCGCAGGAGGATCCGGATGCGGCGGCGGAATTCCTGCGCCAGCATTTGAGCGCGCGGCTGGACGAACTCGACCATTTGGACCGCGCTCAGATTGTGGAGCATCGCTACGCCAAGTTTCGCCGGATGGGGAATTTCTTCGCGTGAAGAAGACGGTTTGGATCGCCATCGCCTTCGTCGCGGTTTTCCTGCTATTCGTGGTTTCGACCACGTTTCAGGGCGGCCGGGTGGGGGTCGAGGTCTGCATGGTCTTCCGCGGGCAGCGCGATTGCCGCAAGGCGCAGGCGAAGGACCGCCAGGAAGCGCTGCGCACGGCCATCACCAACGCTTGCGCGCAACTGGCCGGCGGGGTCACCGACACCGGACAGTGCGAGAACACACCGCCGGAATCGGTCACCTGGCGGTAGGCCGCGGGTCCACGTCGAGCCCCCAGATCCCGCGCTAATTTCCTTGAGCTTGTATCGTCTTGTAAACGGTATCTTAAGGCCACTGTGCCACATGTAAAAGACCCCGGGGTGTAAAATGTAGTCTGAACTCCTGGCTCATATTTTGCGTCTAAAGCGGGTGACAGGTATAAAAGGGAGAATTCTGCCGTGAAGAGCAAGTGGAAGATTCTAATTGTCGTGTTGGTGATCGCGGTTTTGGGAGCCGGTGTTTATGCCAGCACGGTTTATAGCAAAAAGGGGTTGGTCACGGTGCAGACCGGGAACGTCGTGCGCCAGGATCTGATCAGCATCGTCACCGCATCCGGCGAAATCAAGCCCAAGAATTACATCAACATCGGCGCCAATGCCATGGGCGCGATCAAGGAACTCCTGGTCAAGGAAGGCGACCGTGTCCGCAAAGGCCAACTGCTGGCGCGCATTGAAAACGTGCAGCCGGAAGCCGACGTGGACGCCCAGAAGGCGACCCTCAACTCCGCCGAAGCCGATTCCAGCGCCGCCGAATCCGCGGTCAAGGCCGCCGACGAGAATATCAGCACCATGCAGGCCATGCTGGATAAGGACAAGTCCGATCTGGAGCATGCCAAAGCCGACTACGACCGCAGCGTATCGCTGTTCAACGAGCACCTGCTGGCCAAACAGGATTTCGACCTGAAGAAATACACCTACGAGGCCCAGCAGGCCACCGTGAAGCAGAGCGAGATGCGCCTGGTTCAATCCCGCGCCCAGCGGGACCAGACCGTGGCGCAGTTGGCATCCGCCCAGAAACGCATCGCCCAGTACCAGGCCGGCCTGGTGCGCTTCAACGACATCCTGCAGAAGCACAATTCCTACGCGCCGCTGGACGGCGTGGTCACCAACCTGCCCGTGCGCACCGGGGAAACCGTGGTGCCGGGCATACAGAGTTCGGCCGGCAGCACCATGATGACCATCGCCGACATGTCGCTGATCACCGCCGAAGTCAAGGTGGACGAAACGGATATCGTCAATGTGAAGCTCGATCAGATCGGCGACATCACCATCGACGCGATTCCCAACAAGGTTTTCAAGGGTCACGTGATCGAGATCGGCAACACGGCTATCCTGCGGTCCACCGGCGTGGCGGCCAGCCAGAGCGCGGTTTCCAGCCAGGAAGCCAAGGACTTCAAGGTGGTGGTTGCCATGGACAATCCCCCGGACGAAATTCGCCCCGGACTTTCCTGCACCGCAAAAATAACCACGGCGACCCGCAAGAACGTCCTCAGTATACCGATCCAGGCGCTCACCGTACGGCAGAAGGGGCAACTGGAGCCGAAACCGGTCAATGGAAAGACGGTACAGGCCGCCAGCACCAAGCCGGATCCGGTTGCGGAGAAGGCAAAGAAGGAAGAAATTCAAGGCGTTTTTGTCGTTTCCGGCGGGAAAGCGGTCTTCAAGAAAGTCGAAACGGGGATTACCGGAGCCACCGATATTGAGGTGCTTACGGGCCTCGCCGAGGGCGATCAAATTGTCACCGGCACCTACCAGGTGATTCGCACCATCCTCAACGAAACGCAGGTAAAAGTGGACAATAAGACTCCGGTGGAAGCGGCCAAGTCGTAGAAACGAGAAACTATCCGATGCCAACAGCAGTCGAGAAGGAACTGATCCAGCGGGGCGAGCAACTCAAGCGGGATGGCATTGTCATCCGCACCTACGGTCTCTGGAAAACCTATGTGATGGGCGACCAGGAGATCCACGCGGTATCCGGCGTCGATATCGAAATCAAGCGCGGCGAATACGTTGCCATCATGGGACCCTCCGGTTCCGGAAAATCCACCCTGATGAACCTGATCGGGTGCCTCGACACCCCCTCCAAAGGTTTGTACTACATCAACGGGAACCTGGTCAGCGAGATGAGCGACGATGAGTTGGCGCGCATCCGCAACCGGGAAATCGGTTTCGTTTTCCAGACCTTCAACCTGCTGCCGCGCGCCACCTCGCTGCACAATGTGGAGCTTCCGCTGATCTACTCGGGAATGGCCAGCGGCGAGCGTCTGGAGCGCGCCAAACTGGCCATGCGCCAGGTGGATCTGGAAGCGCGCATGTACCACAAGCCGAACGAGCTTTCCGGCGGCCAGCGCCAGCGCGTCGCGGTAGCTCGCGCCCTGGTCAACAACCCCTCCATTCTGTTGGCCGACGAACCTACCGGCAACCTGGATACCGCCACCGGCAACGAAATCATGGGCCTTTTCGAGCGCCTGCACCAGCAGGGGAACACCATCATCCTGGTGACCCACGAACACGATATCGCCCTGCACGCCCACCGCATCGTTCATGTGCGCGACGGCAAAGTGGAAAAGGACGAGAAGATCAAGTAGGCGGATCGCGTTTCCTCAACGCGAAGGGTGCGTCACATGGGCTCCATTCAACGCGCCGGAAGAAGGTCTATTTCTTATTCCGCCGATGCCGGTGCGGCCTCTCGGATGGCCTGCCGCCAATCCTTGAAGCGGTACAGCCCCGGAAGACCCAATACCAGTACGAGGGCATAGCCCATGGCTTGGGTGACGAAACTATACGCCAGCGCGTCGTCATGCCTGACGCCGAACGGCGTCAGGATGCTGACCGTAACGAACTGATAGATTCCCACGTATCCGGGCGTGGAGGGCAGCGCGCTTCCCAACCCCATGCCGGCCAACAGGAGCAGGGCCACCGGGAACGATAAGTCTATCCCCAGAGCGTGCGTTCCCAACATGACGGAAACGCAATCGATGGACCAGACGACCACGGTCAAGAAAGCAAACCCCGCCAGGCGCGTGGGGCTGTGCAACGTGCGCAAGCCGAGCAGGATCTGGGCGGCCAGTTCCAGCAGGCGATGGCGCAATCCCGCGGGCATGGGGACGCGGCGGAGCAACCTCTCCACCAGATCGCCGGTGTGTGGCACGATGGCGATGACCAGCAGCCCCACGCCGGCCATGGTCGCCGTGGTGCGGCTCACATCGCCCAGCCAGGCGGGCTTTGGGTTCACACCCAGCAGCACAACCGAACTGGCCAGCACCAGCGCGATGGCGTCCACCATGCGCTCGCTGAGAGCCGTGGTCAGCACATAGGTCTTGCTTAGCGACGAGTTCTTGCTGATGATGTACGACCGCACGAACTCGCCGGCGCGCGCCGGCAGGAAGTTATTGCCCAGATAGCCCGCCATGTTGGCGATAAATACCGTGAGCACGTCGAAGTAAGCGTCCGTGTTGAGCAGAATTCGCCAGCGGTAGGAGCGCAGGAAATAGGAACAGCAAGACGTCAGGCCGGCAGCCACCAGGAACTGCCAGCGGGCGTGGGTAATGGTGGTCCAAACGCGCGCCCATTCCACGCCGCGCAGCGAGTAATAGAGCAATACGCCGGCCAGTGCGGCGGACAGCAGGCCGTACCAGATACGTCCACGGTCTTTCCCTGGGGGTTCACCCATGTTTGGGGGTTTCTCTCGCCGGGGTGAGCGGCTCGGCCGGCGGAAGACCGGGCTCGAATTCGAAATTCAAGCGCTCCCGTTCCACTACCAGCGGGCGGTTCTGCACGTGGGTATGGATGGACCCGATGTACTCTCCCATGATTCCCACGGAAATCAACTGCACGGAACCGAAGAAGAAGAGGCCGATTACCAGCGGCGCCGTGCCTACCGAGAAACGGTTCCAGTACAGCAATTTGTAGAAGAAATACACCAGGCCTGTCAGGATACTGAACGCTGCGCCGGCAAATCCCGAGAACGTCACCAGCCGTAGCGGCACCTTGGAGAGGTTGGTGATGCCCAGCATCGCCATGTCGTACAGCGAATAGAAATTGTTCTTGGTGATGCCGCGTTGGCGCCGCGGCTGGTGGAAGGGAATGGTCTTGTGAGGCAGCCCGATCTCGGCGATCATGCCGCGAAAATAGGGGTACGGGTCGCGGAAGCTCTTGACGATGTCGATCACCTGGCGGTCGTACAGGCCGAAGCCGGTGAAGTTCTCGAAAGTCTCGATGGAGGAAACCCTATTCACCAGCCGGTAGTACTTCTTGCGGATCCAGAACATGAGGCGGTTTTCTTCGCTCTCGCTCTTGATGGCCAGAACCATGGAGGCGCCTTCCTCCCAACCCTGCAGGAACTGCGGAATCATTTCCGGCGGATCTTGCAGGTCCGCCACCATGGAGATGATGGCGTCGCCGCGCGCCTGATACATGGCATGAATCGGCGAGCGGATGTGACCGAAATTTCTGGCATTGACAATCACCCGGACGTTGGTGTCGGCGGCCGCGATCCGTTTCAGAATCTCCACCGTGCGGTCGGTCGATGCGTTGTCGATGAAGATATGCTCGTAGCGGTAGCGGCCCACTTCGGCCATCACCTTGCGGATGCGGGTATATAACTCCTCGACATTCTCTTCCTCGTTGAAACAAGCCGTAACGATGCTGATGGTTTTCATGCGGACGCGGCCGGCGCTGGCTTCTCCGTGTCCATGAAGTAGTAGCAGATCATGTGCGTCACGATGGTATGCACGTCTTCGATGCGGCCCATGTGCGGATGGGAGGCCTGTATATTGAGCTGCGCCATGGGGCCGAGCTTGCCGCCGTCGCGGCCGGAGAGCGCGATGGTGCGGCAACCGATGGAGTTGGCGTATTCCACCGCGCGCAGGACGTTGGGGGAGTTGCCGGAGCCGGAGATCGCCAGCACCACGTCACCCGGTTCCGCGAAGTTCTTGAGCTGCTCGACAAAGACGCGATCGTAGCCGACGTCGTTGGCATACGCCGTAATCGTGGGCAGGGAGTCGGTAAGCGCCATGATGCGGAAGCGCTTGTCGCGTTGGAAACTGGCGCCTTTGACCATATCGCAGGCGAAGTGCGATGCGGTGGATGCGCTGCCTCCGTTGCCACAGACAAAAACGCGGCGCCCCTCCTGGCGAGCCTGGATGAGGATGTCGATGGCTTGGCCGACCTTCTCCAAATCGATGGTGTCGATCGCCTGCAGAAGGTCGGTTTTATAAAGGGACGGAAAGCTGTGGGTCATGGTTCAATCTGCATTATACGCCGTCGTATAGAAGGATCGCCCGGTTGACTCGACTCCTTCCCATGTTGCGGGAAACGGCGGTAGGATCCTGGTTCAGCAACGCGCTGAGGCCCCGTCTCAAATCTGTCGCGCAGGACAGCGATCCGCTAGTCATTCACTCTCCTCCAGGGGTTCCACGATCATATTGGCGCGAAACTCTTCGCGCGGCAGGAGCGGGGCCATGTCTTCCATGGGCCGGGATTCCATGCGCCCATCGGACCGCACCGAAGAGGTCACCCGGGGCGCGGTCGGCTGGTCCGGCGACACATCCACCGCGCACACGATCGGCCCATCGTGCCGCAGCACCTCGCGCACCTTTTCGCGAATGCCCTGGTGGCTCGAAAGGCGCGTAGTGGCGATGCCGTAGGCTTCGGCCACCCGCGTGATGTCGGGCAGGGTGAAGTGGCTCGATGGTGCGCTGCCTACGTAGCGGGCCTCGAAGTAATTGCGCTGCATGGCCATGATGGATGCATACCCGCCGTTACAGAGCACGAAATATTTGATGGGCAGGTGGAGGCGGCGCAACGTTTCCAGCTCCTGTATATTCAGTTGGAACCCGCCATCGCCGTTGACGCAGATGGTGCGGCGCCGTCCGCCCGCCAGGCATCCGCCGATGGATCCCGGCAGCCCGGTGCCCATGGCGCCCAACCCCGGAGCGTTGGCGATGCGCTGTCCAGGTTTGACGCGGAAGGCCTGCATGAAGATGTCGCTGCACGGGCCGGAGCTGCCGGGGATGAGCAGGTCGCCACCGGTTGCCTCGTCCGACAGCACGTCCATCAGCACGTACGGATTCACCGCGCCTTCCTCGTTCCAGTACTCGGGTAGCACTACCGGATACTTCGCATTCCACTGCCGGCAGCGCACGAGCCACGCGAAGCGGTCGCGCCTGGCGATGCGCGCGGACTGGCGCAGGAGCTCGTCCACGAACGCCGCCGCATCGTCGCAGACCTCGACATCCAGGTGGGCCCTCATCTTGCCGAGTTCGGCCGCGTCCACGTCCACCATCACCTTGGTCGCGGCGCGGGCAAAGTTCTCGCGGCTGAATGCGATCGAGGGCAGGTCGAGGCGCGCGCCGAGGACGATCAGGTGGTCGGCGTTCTGCTGGGTGAAGTTGGCGGCGCGCTGCCCGATGGCGCCGGGGCGTCCGGCATACCGCGGATCGGTATCCGGCAGCATGTCGGCGGCTTTCCAGGTGAGCAGCACTGGAATGTCGAGAAGTTCGATGAGTTTGCCCAGCGCGCCGCTCGTGTGCGCACCGCGAGCGCCGTTGCCCAGGAAGAGCACCGGCCGCTCCGCGCGGTTGAAGAGGTCGATCGCCGCCGCGACGGCCGGCGCAACCCGTGGCCCTGGCGCCGCCGGCTCGGGCTCGGGTTCGAAGCCGCTTAGCGAGGTCTCATCGATTATGGCGGCCTGCACGTCGAGCGGAATATCGATCCACACCGGCCCGCGCCTTCCGTGCGTCGCCAGGTACACCGCCTTTTCCAGATGGAAGCGGATGGACTCCGGATCGAGCACGGTCACCGCGTACTTGGTAATCGGCGTGACCACCGGCACGATGGCCACTTCCTGCTGGCCCATCGACCGCACGCCGCTGCCGGCGATCAGGTAGGCGCGCTTGGCCTGCCCCGAAATCACCAGCAGGCTGGCCGATTCCAGCCACGCCGCGGCCACTCCGGTGATGGCGTTGGTGCCGCCCGGTCCGGCGGTGACCAGCACGACGCCGAGGCCATTCGTCACCTCCGCGTACGCCTCGCCGGCGAACGCGCAAGCCTGCTCGTGCAGCGGGCACACGTACTCCAGCCCGGGCGTGCGTCCCGCCGAGTCCACCAGGTGCATGCAGGCTCCGCCACTCAGCAGGAACACGTGCTTCACGCCCGTGCCCGCCACGAACTCCATCACGAAATCGGATAGTTTTTTCAAAGGGCCACCAACAATTTCAGGGTATCCTCCACCGAAAGCGAGCTGCCATTCCACGGCTGCGGAAAGAGCAGGGCCTTCACGCCAAGCTCGCTCACCGCCGCCACGTTGGCCGCGCTATCGTCCAGGAAGTAGTCGGCCTCTTGGAACCAGCGCAGAAAGTCGGCCTTATCGCGATCGTAGGCCGGCGCCGCCGCGTCCAGCCGCGCCGGCACCACCCCATAACAGCGGATATAGACGCCGAAATGGCGGAAGACCCATTCCGCCGCCGTGCCCGCGCTGGCCAGTGGACGCGCCGTCAGCGCCATGTGACGGAAGCGATACCCGTGTTCCCGCATCCATCCGAGAATCTCCGGGTTCGGAGCCAGCCCGCGGCCGCTGTCGGAGGCCCGGAATCCATCCAGCGAACGCAGATATTCCGATTCTTCGATGCCCAGAACCGCGTGCGGCGGGTTCGCGCGGATGGCCGCGTAGGTCACCCGGCAGTCTGTATGCTCAGGCAGCCAGCACTGGTGAAACCACGCCGCCATCAGGCTGTTCAACACATCGTCCACATCCCACACGATGGTCCGCATCGTTCGCAGGCGCTCCATCAATCCATCCAGTGGGTCACGTACGTCTTGCGATTCGGGTTCGTCTCGATGGTGTGATCCGCGTAGAAGGAATCGCCCTGTTCGTAGCACGACGACACTTCTTCGATCACGGTGCCCGTCCTGGTCAGGAAGCCGTGCCGCACGCCGCGCGGAATCACCACGATATCGTTGGCCTTGCGCACGCTGGTCACGCCGTCCAGCGTGAGCGAGATCTCGCCGTGCAGCACGTGATAGGTCTCGTCCTTATGCTTGTGGTACTGCTCCGGATGCGTCTGCCCGGGCAGCAGCACGATCACCCGCTTGCAGTACTCGCGATTCACCACCGTGATGATGGTGGAGCCGAACTTATCGAAATGCTCCATGCCGTAGTGATGCGAAATCTCCAGCTCCATTTGGCCGGGCACGCTGACCTTGCTCTTCTTGAGCACCTTGCGCACCTCGGAGATGGCATGGTAGACCAGCTCGCGTGTGTCGCTCGAGCGCACGCCGCCCTTCATGGCCGGCTGGTTCGGCTCGATGGGCTCGAGCGCGCGGTAGCTCGCGTACTTGGACATGTCGTTGGCCACGAGCTGGCCTTCCACGTTGGGCATCGCGTAGTACACGTCTTCGGCGCGCAGCGTCTCGCCGGCCCGCACCGGGGTCCTGGCGTATACGCCGCGCTCGAGCGCGCGCAGCGTGCGGATCTCCTCCTCGGGGAACGGGCAGCGCTGTCCTTCCAAACCCAACATGGCGTACGCGCTCGCCGCCGATTCCAGCCACTTCCGTACCTGCTCGGGATTCGCCGAGTACGCGTTCAGCGCGATCGTGGCGGTCGGCACGCCGACGTGCTTTTCGAACAGCACGGCGCCCAGCCCGATCGCCACCCTTACCGCCTCGTAGTTGTCCGGGCGTTCGTGCGTCGAGTAGCCGACCTCCAGCCCGGGATAGCGCTCCTTAAACAGCTTGATCTGGTTCAGTTGCAGGTTCTCGTCGCGCGTGGGGTACTCGCCCACGCAGTGCATGATGGACAACGGCCGCTTGCGGTGGCGAAAGAAGCTTACCACCTTGTCGATGTCCTCCAGCGCCACGCCCGCCACGCTGCCGATCACCGGCAAAGTGGATTGCGCGATACGCTCCAGCAGCGGCCAATCGGTCCAGTAACAGCTCGGGATCTTGATGAAATCGTAGCCGTGCTCCTCGATGCGTCCCACCGAGGCTTCGTCCCACGGCGTGCAGATGGCCAGCATTCCGTGCTCGTGCATCGCATCCTTGATGCGCCGGTAATCGTCCCAGCTTAGTTGGGTTTCGGTGAAGCGCTTGACGAACTTCAGATCCATGCGCGCCCGGTAATCGGGATGGATGAACGCGGGAATATCGCGATATTGCAGCTTGATGCCGAAACTGAAGGGGAAATCGCGGGCCACCTCGTGCATCGCCTTGACGATGCGCAGGCCGTGCTCCACGTCCCCCATGTGATTATTGGCCATTTCGAAGATGAACAGCGGCCGGTCGGTAGTGTCTTTCCTGGTCACAACGTTGCCTCTTTCGCTCGCTGCGCCGGCATGGTGCGCCGTATGGCGTCTTCCAGCGGAATGAGCTCTTTCAATTTCAGTTCCGTGCGCGCCCGCTCGCACGAAGGCACGTACCGCTCCGGCAGGCGGCCCGGAACAGGCGTGCCGGCCGTCTCCACGGGTCCGCCGCCCGCCACCATGCGCGCCAACTCCGCGATGGAAACCGCGCGCTCCCCGCCGACGTTGTACGGCCTTCCCGGCGCGCCCGCCACCAGCAGCGTCCAGAGCCAGATGGCCAGGTCCGCCGCATACAGGTAAGACCGCACCGCGCTGCCGTCGCCGTGAACACGAATGGGCCGGCCCGCGGAGCGGTCGCGGATGAAGTTGCCGATGGCGAAGTGAGCGTCCAGCGGAAGACCGGGTCCGACGAAGGCGAAGCACCGCGCCGCAACGCATTCCACCTGCCGGCCGCGGCCGTAGACCGTGCACAACATCTCGGCCGTGCGCTTGGCCTCCGCGTAGACCCACTGCTGCTCCGTCACGTCGGGACCGCCGGTATAGGTCTCGGGCATGTGGGACAAGTCGCGCGGTTGCGGACCGTAGACCGCGCCGGAGCTGGTGAACAGAAGCCGCTTCGCGCCGCTCTCCACGGCCAGGTCCAGCACCCGCCGGGTGCCGTCCACGATGGTGTCCAGCACCACCAGCGGGCGCTCCAGGCAGAGTTGCGGCGTGGCGTCGCTCGCCAGGTGGATCACGTGGGTGAAACTCGCGCCCGGCAGGCCGAAAGAGCGGACGTCGCCTTCCACCAGGCGGATGCCCGGATGCGAAGCCAGGTGCGGCGCCTTTCGCCGGAACCCATCCGCCGAACGCGTCAGCACCGTCAGCGATCCATCGATGTCCCGCCGCTCCCACGCCCAGACCCAGCTTTCCAACAGCCAGCAGCCGAAGAAACCGGTGCCGCCGGTGACGAAGATGCGCGCGCCGCGCAATTCGTCCCACACGCCCGCGGTGTGCGCCAACACGTGGTCCAGGTCACCAGCGAGCGGGTGCATTGTCCCTCACTCCCGACGCCGCTCCGTGCAGCGTTTCCAGCATGTAGTCCAGCATTGCCCGGCCGATCCCGGGATAAAGGCCGATCCAGAACACCTGGTTCATCGCGAAATCCGCATTCTTCAGCGGCCCCGCAACCCGGAACGCGCGGTCGCGATACGCCGGTTGGCGGACCAGGTTCCCGCCGAACAGCAGCCTGGTCGCAATGTTGCGTTCCTCCAGGTATTGGGTCACCTGGTTGCGCGTGAAAGGCGCACTCTCGCGCACGGCGATCGGGAAACCAAACCAACTGGGCTCGCTTCCCGCCGTGGCTTGCGGAAGAATGAAGAATTCCTCCAGCCCGCGCAGCCCTTCGCATAACGCCGCGAAATTCCGCCGCCGCGCCTCGATGAAGCCATCGAGCTTCTTTAATTGCGCCACGCCGACCGCCGCCTGCATGTCGGTGGCTTTCAGGTTGTAGCCCACGTGCGAGTACGTGTACTTGTGGTCGTAGCCGTGGGGCAGACCTCCCAACTGCCGGTCGAAGCGCTTGCCGCAGGTGTTGTCGCATCCCGGCTGGCACCAGCAATCGCGGCCCCAATCGCGCAGGCTTTCCACAATCGACCCGAGCAGCGGCTGCGAAGTCAGCACCGCGCCGCCTTCGCCCATGGTGATGTGGTGCGCCGGATAGAAACTCGCGGTCGCCAGATCGCCGAACGTGCCCACTTTGCGCCCTTGGTAGGTTGAGCCCACGGCGTCGCAGCAGTCCTCGATCAGCCACAGGCCGTGCTCCCGCGCAAATTCCGTCACCGCCGCCAGATCGAACGGATTACCCAGCGTGTGGGCCAGAATCAAGGCGCACGTGCGCGGGCTCAGCGCCGCGTCCAGTTGGGCGATATCGACGTTGTACGTGGGCAGCGTCACATCCACGAACACCGGCACCAGGCCGTTCTGCAGGATCGGATTTACCGTGGTCGGGAACCCCGCCGCCACGGTAATGACTTCGTCCCCCGCCACCATCCGCCGGTCGCCCAGTTTGGGCGAGGTCAGTGCCGATATCGCCAGCAGGTTGGCCGACGATCCCGAATTCACCAGCCGGCAATCCCGTACGCCGTTCCAGCCGGCGAACTCGCGCTCGAACTGCTCGGCGAAGCGCCCCGTGGTCAGCCAGAAGTCCAGCGCCGAATCCACCAGCGAGCGCATCTCCGCCGCATCGAAGACTTTGCCCGAAACCGGCACCTTGCTCGACCCCGGGACGAACTCTTGCGCCGGGAAGGCCGCCGCGCAGTACTCGCCCACCAGATCCAGGATTCGCGCCCGCAATTCGGTCATGCCAGGAACTCCCGGTACCAGGAAATGGTGCGCTCCAACCCCTCTTCCAGGCCGAACAGCGGCCGCCAGGAAAGCTCGGTCCGCGCTCGCGACGCGCTCAGAAACTGCCGCCGGATTTCGTTCGACGTCTCGTTGCGCACATCGGGAGCCAACTCCGAGCCCATAAGTTGCAGAATGCGCTTTACCAGGCAGAGAACCGTGATTTCTCTCTCGTTGGAGAAATTGAACGCCTGCCCGTGCAGTTCCGGACGGGAATGCAGTTCCTCGGCCAGCAGCATATAGGCCGCCGCCCCGTCTTCCACGTAGAAATAGTCGCGCACATACTGGCCGTCGGAGCGCACCACCGGACGCTCGCCGCGCAGCACGCTGCGGATTGTGCCCGGCACGATGCGGTTCCAGTTGAGGTCGCCGCCGCCGAAAAAGTTCCCGCACCGTGTGATGCCCACGGGCAGCCCGTAGGTCCTGGCGTACGTCTGCGCGATCAGGTCCGCGCAGCTCTTACTGGCATCGTAGGGGTGCCGTCCGGCGAGCGGCGTTTCTTCGTTGTAAGGCAACTCTGCCTGGTGCCCATACGCCTTGTCCGAGGACGCCACCACGATCGACTTCACCACGCTCGACCGGCGGCACGCTTCCAGCACGTTCCACGTGCCCTGAACGTTGCTTTCGAAGGTCGAAACCGGGTTGCGGTTGGCGATGCCGACGATGGTCTGCGCCGCCAGATGGATCACCGTTCCGGTTTCGTACTCGCCGATGGCGCGCTCCAGAACTTCGCGGTCGCGCACATCGCCGCGCACCACTTTCACCCGGTCCAGCGTCCCGGCGCGCACCAGTTCGCTTTGCGGCACCCAATCGCGCACCAGGCAGACCACGTCCGCGCCGGCTTCCACCATGCGCCGCGTCAGCCAGGAACCCACCAGCCCCGTGGCGCCGGTCACCAGCACCGGCCGATCCCGCCAGAAAACGCTCACGCCCAAGCCCTCCATGGAGCCTCGCCGCTGCCCCAGAGCTCATTGAGGTGCTGGTACTCGCGATACGTGTCCATGGCGTAGAAGAAACCTTCGTGGCGGTAGGCCATCAACTGCCCCTCCCGCGCCAGCCGTTCCAGAGGTTCGCGCTCGAAGACGCAATCGTCCCCGCCCAGGTAGTCGAAGACGTCGCGATTCAGCACGAAGTACCCGGCGCTGATGGAGCCGTCGGTTTTCGGTTTTTCGTTGAACGCGCAGACGCGGTCGTTATCGGCCATGTCGATCATGCCGAAACGCGAAGTCGGCGGGACGGTGGTCACGGTGGCGATCTTGCCGTGGCTTTTGTGGAACTCCACCAGGTCGCGGATGTTGACGTCGCTCAGGCCGTCGCCGTACGTCATCAGGAACGTGTCGCCATCGATGTACCGCTCGATTTTGCGAATCCGGCCGCCCGTCATGCAGTCGATGCCGGTATCCGCCAGCGTCACCCCGAAGTTCTGCTCCGCATGCAGCCCGTGATAGCGAATCTGCGACCTCTGACCCAGGCAGATGGAGAAGTCGTTGTTCATCGCCTCATAGTTGAGGAAGTAATCCTTGATGATGCTGCCCTTGTACCCCAGGCACAGCACGAACTCGCGGAACCCGTGGTGCGCGTAGCTCTTCATGATGTGCCACAGAATGGGACGGCCACCCACCTCCACCATCGGTTTCGGCCGGAACTCGGTCTCCTCTCGAAGCCGCGTTCCCAATCCGCCGCACAGGATTACGACCTTCACGGACCTTAGCCTCCTCGCTTCGTTATGCTTCGAGGCCATTATTCAGCCTTAGGCCCTGCAAACACTAGCTACGCTTCAGTTGCTAAACCGACGTTATGCAAGGTTATGGTACCCGGCGACGCGGGTACCCTCCGCTTCCTCCACTTCCTTCCGGTTACCGCCTTCTCCACCAGCGATGCTAAATTCGAAAGAGTACCCGCGTCGTCTCAGGCTTCCTATGTGCGGTATTGCCGGTTTTGTGCAACTCGATCGACCCGCCCAGCGTTCGCTCGTCCAAGCCATGTGCGGCGAGATTCGCCATCGCGGTCCCGACGACGAAGGCGTGTATGTCGATCGCGGATGCGGGATCGGCATGCGGCGCCTCAGCATCATCGATCTCTCCACCGGCCACCAGCCGATGTCCAACGAGGACGGCTCCGTGTGGATCGTCTTCAATGGCGAGATCTACAACTACCAGGAATTGCGCGCCGATCTCATGGCGCGCGGGCACCAGTTCCAGACCGCCAGCGACACCGAAACCCTGGTTCATCTCTACGAGCAGGAAGACGTGGAGGGTCTCAAGCGCCTCCGCGGCATGTTCGCCTTCGCCATCTGGGACTCCCGCCAGGACCGTCTCCTGCTGGCCCGCGACCGCGTCGGCAAGAAACCGCTGTACTACGCCGTGCTGCCCACCGGCATCTATTTCGGCAGCGAAATCTCCTGCCTGCGCCAGGCCGGGGTTCCGCTCGAAACCGACCCCGAGGCGCTCCGCCTGTACTTCCAGTTCAACTACATTCCCGATCCCCTCTCCGCCTATCGCGCCATCCGCCGCGTTCCCGCCGGAGGCTGGCTCACCTGGCAGCGCGGCACCGTGCGCCAGGGCCGCTACTGGCAAATGCCGGCGCCCGCCGCCGTTCCCGCCCCCGGCCTCACGCGGGCCGAGGCCGTCGTCCGCGTGCGCGAGAAGTTCGACGAAGCCGTGCGCATACGCATGATCGCCGACGTCCCGCTGGGCGCGTTCCTGAGCGGCGGCATCGATTCCAGTTCGGTGGTGGCCTCCATGGCCCGCCAGTCGAAGGACCCCATCAAGACGTTCTCCATCGGCTTCGAAGAGAGCCGCTTCAACGAACTCCCGTATGCCCGGATGGTGGCTCAACAATATGCCACCGAGCATCATGAAATCGTGGTGCGGCCCGATTCCATCGGCATCATGCAAAAATTCGCCAAACACTTCGGCGAGCCGTTCGCCGACTCTTCCGCCATCCCCACCTTCATCGTGAGCGAGTTCGCCGCGCGCAGCGTCAAGGTGGCGCTCTCCGGCGATGGCGGCGACGAGCTCTTCGGCGGCTACACCAGTTTGCAGGAGGTGCAGCGCCTGAGCTGGCTGGACCGCGTGCCGCAACCGTTGCGCCTGCTCATGTCCTCGATTTCCGCCCGGCTGCCGTATTCCGCGTATGGCAAGAATTTCCTGCACACCATGGGGCGCCGCAACGGCCTGGACCGCTACTTCGCTTTCAACTACGCGCCCTACCACCTGCGTTCCCGCCTGCTGCGGCCGGAGTGGATGATGCCCGCCGAGAGCGGCTTCCTGGCGCAAATTCTGCCCCACTGCATCCTGCCCGAGGACGCCGGCACGCTCTCCCAGGTGATGTACTGGGAGGCCACCGCCAACCTCACCGGCGACATGCTGGTCAAGGTGGATCGCATGTCCATGGCGAATTCGCTGGAAGTGCGCTCCCCCTTGCTGGACCACGAACTGGCCGAGCTCGCCGCCACCATTCCGCACGCCTGGAAGATCGCCGGCGGGCAGGGCAAGCGCATTCTGCTCGATGCGCTGGGCGACCGTCTCCCGCCGGCGCTGCTCCATCGCCCCAAGTGGGGTTTCGGCGTGCCGCTGGCCGATTGGTTCCGCGGTTCCTTGCGCGAGTTTCTTTGGGACCACGTGACTGCGGCGCAGTTCCTCGGCCGCGGCATCGTCTCCCCCGAGTTCCTACGCGCCCTGCTCGACGAGCACGATAGCGGCCGCCGCGACAACAGCCACTGGCTCTGGTCGCTGCTCGTCCTCTCCCTCTGGTTCCAGGAGATCGCCCAACCCGCCGCGCAGCCGGTAGCGTAGCCTTTCAGGCTGCTATGCCCCCATTCGTGGGGGCATTCTTCCCACCATCACGAACCGCAACGGCAGCTCCGCGCTCCGCGTGATCCCGATGCGCGGCGTGACCTCAATCTCAACCTCACCCGCACCCGCCGCTTCGCGCACCACCAGTGCCCCGCGCGTGACATCCGCGCCATTATGCGCGCGCGTGATCCCCAGAGCGACCGTCAGCTTTCCCGGCCCGTTGGCGAGTTGCGCCACCTTCCGTACAGCCCCTCGCCGCGCCCGCATGAGTTCCACGCCGGCGACCGGTTCGAGCGCGCGAATCAGCACGCAGCCCGGCCGCCCAGCCGGTTCCGCCACCAGATTGAGGCACTCGTACATGCCGTAAATCAGGTAAACATAGGCGTGCCCCGGCGGTCCGAAGATCACCCGTGTGCGGCCGGTCAGCCCTCGCGCGGAGTGGGCCGCCAGATCTTCGCCTCCCAAATAAGCTTCGGTTTCCACGATGATGCCGGCGGTGGCGCCGTGCACCAGCACCTTGCCGAGCAGGCCGCGCGCCACTTCCACCGTGGAACGCGCGTAGAACGATCGCGGGAGAATCTTGCCGAAGTCCACTGTACAATGTTAATCGCCAAATGCGACTTTTCACGGGACTCGATCTGCCGGGCGATGTCGTCGCCAACCTCGAAGAGCTGTTACGCCGTTTGAAGCCGGCCGCGCGCATTCAGTGGAGTCCGCCGGCCAACCTTCACGTGACCACCAAGTTCATCGGCGAATGGCCCCAGGAGCGCTTGGGCGAACTGCAGACGGCCCTGGCGGGCTTGCCGCCGCGCGCCGTCATTCCCGTGCGCATCCGGCGTCTGGGCTTCTTCCCCAATCCGCACGCCCCGCGCAATTTCTGGTGCGGCATCGAGGCGCCCGGCCTGCCCGCTCTCGCCGCCGATACCGATCTGGCTACGGGGGCGCTGGGAATCGCCCGTGAGAAACGCGCCTTTTCCCCCCATCTCACGCTGGCTCGCATCAAGCAGCCTGGCAGCCTCCAATCGCTGCACCAGGCCATCGCCGCCCTGCGCTCTCCGGAGTTCGGCGGCTTCCAGGCAGACCGCTTCTTCCTCTACCTGAGCACGTTGCGGCCCTCCGGTTCCGTGTACACTAAACTTGCGGAGTTCCCGCTCACAAAATCATGATTCCGCTCGCGGTTCTCGTGGTCGCGTACCTGCTCGGCGCGATTCCCTTCGGATACCTTCTGGTCAAATGGAAAACCGGCGCCGATGTGCGCGCGGCGGGCAGCGGCAATATCGGCGCCACCAACGTCATGCGCACTACCGGACGGGCGGCTGGCGTCGTCACCCTGCTGCTCGATATCGCCAAAGGCTACGCCGCCGTCTGGATCGCCGGTCGCCTCACCGGGCACGATGTGCTCTGGATGAGTGCCGCGGCTCTGGCCGTCATGGCGGGTCACGCCTATCCGGTTTTCCTGGGATTTAAGGGCGGGAAAGCCGTCGCCAGCTTTGTCGGTGCGTTTCTCTGCCTCACACCTTGGGCGTTAGCCGTGGAAGTTATTATATTTGTAGTTGTCGTGGCTCGGACCCGGCATATTTCCATGGGCTCGATCGTCGGTGTAGCCACGCTTCCCTTGGCGGTCTGGCTGGTGATGAAGGCTCCGCTGCCTGCGGTGGCTGCCTCGGCGATCGCTGGGGCGTTTGTCATCTACAGACATAGTAGTAATATTAAGCGGCTTCGGCTGGGGACGGAGAACGTATTTAAGTTTTGAAGAATCTTGTAATTATCGGCGGCGGAAGCTGGGGTACCGCACTCGCTATCGTACTCGCTCCGCGATTCTCCCGGGTAACTCTGTGGGTTTATGAGAGCGATCTGGCGGCGCGTATGGACACCGCCCGCGTCAATGACATCTATTTGCCGGATTGCCCTTTACCCGCGAATGTGGTCGTCACGTCAGACCTTGCTTCCGCCCTGCATGGCGCCGCAATTGTCCTCAGCGTCATGCCCTCCCATCTGGCCCGGGGATTGTACCAGCGCATGCTGCCCGGCCTTAATAAAAGCATGCTGTTCGTCAGCGCCACCAAGGGGCTTGAAAACCACTCCCTCCTGCGCATCACGGAGGTGATTCGCGAGGTGGTCGGGACGTCGCGGGTGGCGGTCATTTCCGGACCGTCTTTCGCCCGGGAAGTGGCGCGTTTTGAGCCCACTGCGGTGGTGGCTGCTGCCGCCGAGCCAGGCGTGGCCGAAGCCGTTCAGGCCGCCTTCTCCGGACCTACTTTCCGGGTCTACACCAGCTCTGATCCTATCGGTGTAGAAATTGGTGGCTCGATTAAAAATGTAGTCGCCATCGGCGCCGGCGTGTTACATGGTATGGGATTGGGACACAACGCCATGGCGGCCCTCATCACACGCGGTTTGGCCGAGATGACTCGCCTGGCCGTCGCCATGGGCGGCAAGCCGCAAACTCTGGCAGGTTTGGCCGGTTTGGGCGACCTGGTGCTGACCTGTACCGGCGACCTCAGCCGCAATCGCGCTGTGGGCGTCGAACTGGCTCGTGGGCGCAGCCTCAACGAGATTGTCAACTCCATGAAAATGGTGGCTGAAGGAGTTAAAACGACAGATGTAGCAGTCGATCTCGCAGCGAAGTATTCCGTCGAGATGCCCATCGCCGCGCAAATGCACCGGATGTTGCATGCCGGCTCTTCCCCCCAGGAAGCCATCCGGCGGTTGATGGAGCGGTCGCTCAAAGAGGAGTAGGGAAAGAGGTTAAGGGTAGTAAGCCGAAGGTAAATATTTCGGCACGGACAGCAACCTCGCATGGCCGAATGGGTTAAGACGGGTATAGGCACGGCTGCGGCGGCTCTGGATTTTGACGCGGAACTGATGCTCCGGGTTAAAGAGGGAGACGATGCGAGCTTTGGTGTTTTGCTCGAAAAACATCGCTCCTCCGTCGTTCACTTCCTCTACCGGATGGTGCAGAACCACGCTGTAGCCGAGGAGTTGGCGCAGGAGGTTTTCCTGCGCGTGTATCGTTCGCGGAGTACGTATGAACCGGCCGCCAAGTTCACCACCTGGCTGTTCCGGATCGCGACCCATCTGGCACTAAACTCGCTCCGTGACGGGAAGAACGAGCGGTTGCAGGAGAGGTTGGATGACGATACCGGCGACTTGCCGGTCAGGCAGGTTTCCGACCGCCGGCCATCGGTGGAGCAGTCCATGGTGTACCAGGCTAAGCTGGATGAAATCCGGCGCGCCATTGGGACCCTGCCGCAAAAGCAGAGAGCGGCAGTTTTAATGCACAAGTACGAAGAGATGGAGTATTCTCAAATCGCGAAGGTTTTGAGTTGCTCGGAATCGGCGGTGAAGTCGCTGCTCTTCCGCGCTTACGAAACCCTGCGCGCGCGCCTGGCGCATATGGCGTGAAAGTTAGGTTTGTATGAATTGCCCTTTGGAGACTCGGGATAACGCGCAGTTGCTGCTCGATTACTGCGCCCGCAAACTGGAACCGGAGTCCGTGGCCATCCTCGAACGGCACATCGCCCTCTGTAGCGCCTGCCGGGAATTCGCCAGCCGCCAGCGGGCGGTCTGGGACGCCCTGGATTCCTGGGAGGCTGCCCCGGTTTCCCCGGATTTCGACAGCCGGCTTTACCGGCGCATCGAAACCCGGGTTTCCTGGTGGGAGATCCTCCGCCGCCCCTTCCGGCCGGCGATGCTATGGCGCAGTGTGCCCGCCACCGCGATGGGCTGCCTGCTGCTGATCGCCGGGGTCATGCTGCAGCGCTCCGCGGTTTCCCCGCCGCCGGCGCCCAACGACACGGCGCAGATGGAATCGGTGCAACCCGAACAGGTGGAGCGCACCCTGGACGCCATGGAGATGCTCAACGAGTTCAGCCAGCACGTGCGTGGGGACCGGCCGGATTCGAAACTCTAGCCCATGAAACACCGCTCCCAGGCTATCGGGGTTCTGCTGCTCATGGCGGCCTCGGGGATGTCTGCCCAGACCGGCTCTAAACCGCCCAAGCCGCCCAAACCGCCTCCCCCGCCGCGCAACGCCACGCCAAAATCCCCGCCGGCGCGGAATCCCCAGGCCCCCAAGGCCGGTGGCGCGCCGAAGTTGGCCAACCCCGGTAATCCTGTGGAGCGCCTGATGGCCATGCCGCCCGAAAAGCGCGAGCAGGTTCTCGAAAAACTGCCTCCCCAGCAACAGGCCAATCTCCGCCAGCGCCTCGACCACTTCGACAAGTTGCCCGCGGCCGAACGCGCCCGCCTCAACCAGATGTGGAGCACGTTCAACAGCCTCCCCCCCGAAAAGCAGGCCATCGTCACCCGCCAGATGCAGGCCTTCAACAACTTGCCCGAAGCCCGCCGCGAGGACCTCAGGCCGGTACTCCAGCGCCTGCGAGTCATGCCCGAGGACAAACGCAATGCCCTGCTGAACAGCGAAGCGTTTAAGAGCCGGTTCTCCCCTTCCGAATTGCAGATGCTGAGCGACATCTCCCAAAACTACCCCCTCCCCGGGCGGTAGGTACGAAAGATTGCCCCTCCCCATCAACCCCATCGAGAATTCTGTTGTATCCTTCTGAGAATTCTGATAGTGTGCTGGAACTAAACAGGTACCCGGGTCTGAAAACGGCCGCCCGGAGGATCCATGAGGAAAATGGCGAAGGCGGAGAGCGATCGCGACGCCCATCGCGCCAGCCTGGTCGAGAAACGCGCCAGCGTTCTCTCCGGCTTGGGCGCCAGATTCGATACCCGGGCGCGCATGGGCCGCGTGGCGGAGGACGATCAGGCGCAGATCTCGCATGACGAGTTCGTCTCCCTGCGCATGAACGGACTCGACTACACCCAATTGCGCCTGGTGGAAGAAGCCCTGGATCGCCTCGATGCCGGCGATTACGGCATCTGCCTCGCTTGCGACCAGCCCATCGCCGAAAAGCGGCTCCGCGCACTACCTTGGGCGCGCTACTGCGTCGCCTGCCAGGAGCATACTGGATTGGAATTGGATGCTTACCGGGAAACGGTGGGGAAGGGATGAACCAGGCGGGACCGCTCGAACCGGACAGCCCCGCCCAACCGAACGCTAGACGGACGCGGATTTAGACGTGCGCGTCGAGCATCTTCTGCACTTCGCTCTTGCCAATCGCGCCAACGCGCTGTTCCACTACCTGGCCGCCCTTGAAGAGTAACAGGGTCGGAATGCCGCGCACGTTGTACCGCATGGCGGTGCCGCCATTGGCGTCCACATCCAACTTGCCAACCTTCGCCTTACCGGCGTACTCTCCCGCCACTACATCGATTGTGGGCGCCATCTGCCGGCACGGGCCGCACCACTCGGCCCAAAAATCCACTAGGACGGGAACCTCCGAGCGCAGCACGTCCTGATCGAACGTAGCATCGGAAAAACTCAATGTGTTGTCGCCTGCCATTTCGTCTCCTGATTTTAACCTGTCTATTAGAATCCCAAGGGGGCCAAAAGATTCAACCCGCCAACAGCCGCCCGTACAACTCCGAATAGGCCGCCGCCGACTTCTTCCACGAAAAATCCTTGGCCATGCCGCGTAGCATCATCCGCTGCCAAGCTTCGCGGTCCGCGAAGGCGCCCACCGCGGCTCGTACCGCTTCCAAGAATGCCTGGCCGGTGTACTCGGCAAACTTGAATCCCGTGCCTTCTTCGATGGTATCATCCAGCCCGCCGGTGGCGCGAACCACCGGCACCGTGCCGTAACGCAGGCTGTAGATCTGGTTCAGCCCGCAGGGCTCGTAGTGGCTGGGCATCAGAAACATGTCCGCCCCCGCCTCGATGCGGTGCGCCAGCGCGTTGTCGAAACCGATGCGCGCGGCAATTCGCCCGGGATGCTCTTCCTGCATGCGGCGGAAGAAGTCCTCGTACTCCGGGTCGCCCGTTCCCAGCGCCACCAGGTACACGTCCTCGGCCACCATCGGCGCCGCGATTTCGGCCAGAATATCGGCGCCCTTCTGCCGCGTGAAGCGCGAAACCGTGCCCAGCAGCGGCCGCTCCATCGCTTCCGCCGGCAGCCCGAATTCCTCCACGAGGCGCCGCTTGCACGCCGCCTTGCCGCTCAGGTCTTCCGCCGAATACCGCGCCGCGATGTGCGCGTCCGTCCGCGGATCCCAGTCCGCGTAGTCCACACCGTTAAGGATCCCGCTGAGCACGCTCGCCCGGGCGCGCAGGCGGGCATCCATGCCGAAACCGAATTCGGGCGTCTGGATTTCGCGCGCATACGTGGGGCTCACCGTGCTCACGGCGTCGGCGAATTCGATCCCGGCCTTGATGTAGCTGACCCGGCCGAAAAACTCCATGCCGTCCGGACGGTAGACGGCGGGGTCCAGCCCGACTTCCTCCAGCACCGTTTTCGGAAACAGGCCCTGGTATCCCAGGTTGTGAATCGTGAACAGCGTCCGGCAGCCCAGAAAGGTCGGGTCGCCGGCGAATGTCGTACGCAAGTAGGCCGGCACCAGCCCGGTCTGCCAATCGTGGCAATGAAAAATATCGGTTCGAAACAGGAAGCGCGCCACGCTCAACGCGGCCCGGCAGAACACCGCAAAGCGAATGTGGTTGTCCGGGTAGTCCACTCCGGATTCGCCATAGAAGCCGTCCCGGTCGAAGAGCGGTGGGCAATCCACCAGGTACACCGGATACTCGGCCGGCGCCCGGTAGATGGATACCGGGTACGAATCCGCGCCCAAGTGAACCGCCAGGTTGTCCCACACACGCCGCGCGCTCTTCAGGTCGATCGACCCGTAGCGCGGGATTACCACCGCCACGTCGTCGCCAAATGAGCGCAGGGCCGCCGGCAGCGAGCCCAACACATCGGCCAGACCGCCCGTCTTGGCGAACGGTGCGGCCTCGGAGGAGATCATCAGCACACGGGACACGAGAAAATTGTACCAGCCCCGCCGCCCGAATACCTCAGACGGGCTTAACCGATCCCTTCGAACAGGACGGAGCTCAGGTAGCGCTCGCCGGAATCGGGCAGCACCACCACAATCGTCTTGCCTGCGAACTCCGCTTGGCCAGCCAGACGCGCTGCCACCGCCACCGCCGCGCCTCAGGAGATTCCCGAGAGGATGCCTTCCTCGCGCGCCAGCCGCCGTGCCATTTCGATCGATTCCTCGTTGGAGACCGTCTCCACCCGGTCCACCACCGAGAGATCGAGCGTCTCGGGAATGAAGCCCGCGCCGATTCCCTGGATCTTGTGCGGTCCCGGTTTCAGAGCCTCGCCCCGCAACTTCTGCGAGATCACCGGGCTGGCAACCGGCTCCACCCCGACGGAAAGAATCGCCTTGCCGCGATCGTGCTTGATATAGCGCGCAACGCCCGTGATGGTGCCTCCCGTTCCGATACCGGAGACAAGAACGTCTATGCCGCCTTCGGTATCGTCCCAGATCTCCGGCCCCGTGGTTCGATAATGAACCTCGGGATTGGCTGGATTCTTGAACTGTTGCAGTAGGACATAGTGGCCCGGATCCGAAGCGTAGATCTCTTCAGCCTTGGCAATGGCGCCTTTCATGCCCAGACTACCTTCCGTGAGAATCAGCTTCGCGCCGTAGGCCGCCAGCACTTTCCGCCGCTCCAGCGACATCGTTTCCGGCATGGTGAGCGTGATGGGGTAGCCGCGTGCCGCCGCCACAAATGCCAGGGCGATTCCTGTGTTCCCGCTGGTGGGCTCCACCAGTTCCTTGCCGGCCACCAGCACGCCGCGCTTTTCGGCGTCCCACACCATCGAGGCTCCGATGCGGCACTTTACCGAGTATGCCGGGTTTCGGCCCTCGATCTTGGCCCAAACCGTTGCCCCGGAACTTCCCACCACGTGGTTCAACTTCACCAGTGGCGTCCTTCCAATACTCAGGGAATTGTCGTCGAATCTCATTGAGGTCACTGCGTCCAGGTTTTCAGATTTTATCTACCCATAATAGATCGGCAATGTGATGATTGCAAGTCACCACAACAGCTTCAATCCGAACTGAATCTGTCGCGACGTGGTGGAGGTCGAGGTGATCACGCCCGCTGTCGGCGAAGGCGTGGCCGTGGCCGAAGTGAAGACCACCGCGTTCGGCGTGCCGAAATTGGCGCGGTTAAAAATATTGAAAAACTCCGCGCGGAATTGGACTCTCAGCCTCTCGGAAACCGCCGTATTCTTGGCGAAGGACAAATCCGTCGTGGCCAGGCCGGGGCCCACCAGCACGTTCCTGCCGATGTTGCCATAAGTCCCCGCCGCCGGCAGTACGAACGCATTCGGATCGAAGTATTGGTTTGGACCGCCCGTAATCGGGCTTCCGGTGAAGGCCGGATTCCAGGAGGGCCGGATGGGGTTCCGGCTGTCGCCATTGTTGGTCGGATTGAATCCCAGTTGCGGCGTGAACGGAAAGCCCGATTGCAGCGTTTCCACGCCGCTCAGCGTCCAGCCACCGGCCAGCTTTTGGGGGAGCCCCTGGGCGCCGCGGAGGAACCGCTTGCCGGCTCCGACGGGCAGTTCGTAGGTCCCGTTGATGACCGCGATGTGGCGGGCATCGGTGTTGGCGGGGCTCCAGTCCAGCTTCGGGTTTGCCGGGTACATGACGAACCCCGGCGCGTTGGCGCCCACGCTGCTGTTCAACGCGGTGCCGTCGTCCAGGCTCTTCGACCACGTGTAGGCGCCGCGGATCTGCAAGCCCTGGCCGAACCGCCGGTTTACGTCCACCTGCAGGGCGTTGTAGGAACCGAGCCCTTCGGAAAGCCAGGTCGTGGTGTTGGCGAGATTGGGATTCGCCAGCGGGGCGCCCGATGGGTAGTACACCGTTCCCGCCGCCAGACTCGCCGGGCACGGCGCCGCCGGACAGATGGTGGGAATCGGCTCATTGGCATCCACCGACAGCAACTCGTGGTAGCTATGCGAGCCGACGTAACTCAATCCCAGTGAGGTGCCCGCCGCGATCTGCTGCTCCACTTTGAAGGTCCAGGTGATGACGGTGGGCGTAAACAGGTCGGGTTGCGAGCCGCTCGGCGAGATTTTGGTGCCTGCGGGAAGCGGCGAACCCGGCACAATCTGAAGACCGGCCACCGGAATGTTTTTCAGCGATTCGGTGGCATTGAACGGAGCCGTCTGATCCAAACGGTAGTCCAGATTGTCGAGCAGCGCGCGGTAAATTCCAAAACCCGCATGAACCACCGTCTTCCCTTTGCCGAACGGATCCCACGCCAGTCCGACCCGCGGCTCCGGCAGGAACTTGGCGCGGTTGACCGTAAATGCCGAATTCCCGATCGCCGGATTCGTCTGGATGACGCCATTCGCGTCAAATCCGTAGTTCGCGGCCCGGCCGGCCACCTCGTTCCACCCATTGGTAGACTCGAACCGGAACCCGAGGCGGATGGCCAGGTTCTTTCTCAGCTTGATCAGGTCCTGCACAAAGCCCGCGGCCTCCTGCGAGCGCCAGCCCAGCGGCGTGGGAGACGGCACTACCGTAAAAGTCGCAATCGTTCCCTGTAGAAAAGAGGTCAGGCTTCCGAATGAGGCCTGGCCGTACTGATTCTGCGCCAGCAGGTCATTGGCCTGAATCCGCTGCAACCAGATTCCCGCTTCAATCTGATGGATGCCGCGGAAGATTCCGATGTGATCGTCGTAAGTAAAGAGATTGCGCACCGCGCGAAGATTGCTGCCGGCATTCGAGCCCGCGGCGGTGATCGACGATTGCGCATTCAACGCCGTTCCCCCGCCGATCACGACGGCGCCAATCGGCGCGCCGGCCACCCATCCCGGCAGATTCACCGGTGTCTGGCCGGTGAAGAAGTAACTGCCCCGCGAAAAGCCGATCCGCGCCGTATTGAGCACGCTGGGGGAAAAAACATGCTGCTCCTGAACGCTGGCCACCTGCTCGCGCAAGCCCTCGATGACAGTGCTCAGGGGATTGGCCGAAGGGGTATTCGCAAAACTGTCGTCAATCGTGTAAACGCCGAATAGACTGTCCTTCTGCGAGATGTTGTAGTCGAAGCGCGTGGTTCCGAAATCTTCCCGAATCGCCTGCAACGGGTGGCTGAACGCCTCGGCGATGCCGCTGCCCAGCTCGGGGCCATTCTGTACCGGCCACAGCGAGAGCAACGGCGCCACGCCCGCCGCCACCCCGATGGTTTTTCCGCCCACGATTCCATTGCGCGCATCGTTGTCGGGCACCAGCGTCACCGCGCTCACGCCCAGATGCTGCCGGAAGCCTTCGTAATTGCCGAAAAGGAAGAGCTTGTCCTTCTTGAGGGGCCCTCCCAGCGTGCCGCCAAAACTGTTGCGCTGAAACTGCGGAATCGCCCCCTGGTCGAAGAAGTTGCGCGCGTCCAGATCGCTGTTGCGCAGGAATTCGTAGAGGGTCCCGTGCAGTTCGTTCGTGCCCGACGCGGTCACGATGCTCACCTGCCCGCCCGGGCGCTTGCCGTATTCCGCGCCATACGTGTCCGACACCACGTTGAACTCGCGCACCGCGTCCACACCCAGAAGCTGACCGCTGGTGCCGCCCGGCGTGTTGTTGATGACGGACGCGCCCGTATACTCCACGCCGTTCAACAGGAACAGGTTCTCTTGCGGCCGCCGCCCCGAGACGGCGAACATGCTGCCCACCGACGAATTGGAAGTTCCCACCCCGCCCGACCGCTCCGCCGTGTAGTTCACAATTCCGGGATTCAACGTCACGAGCTGATCGTAGCTGCGGCCGTTCAGCGGAAGATCCTTAACCTGGCGTTCGGAAACCAGTCCCGAAATCTGCTGGGTGGACACGCTGACCGGGCTGGGAGCTTCCTCCACCGTCACCATCTGCTTCAGCTCACCCACCGGTAATAACAGATCGACCTCCGTAGTCTGGCCCACCACCAGCTCGATCCCGGTTTTCACCTGCGAAACGAAGCCTTCCTTGGAGGCGGACACCTGGTACCTGCCGATCGCGATGGAGGGGGCGGAATATCTTCCGTGATCGTCGCTGACCAGTTTGCGTTCGGCGCCGGTCTCCATGTTTTTTACGGAAACAGTCGCGCCCGGCAAGCCCGCTCCGCTGCCATCCTTCACCGTTCCCCAGATGGACGCACCGACTACCTGGCTCCACAGCATGGCTGCCCCGCCCAGTCCGGACACCAATAGCATCTTGCTCGTCATGGCTGAAATCCCCCCAATCCCCTATTCTCCATGGAGAATACAGTGATTGGTGGCGATTGTCAACTTTACCTTGCTGGTGGGGCGGGCGCTTTCGCCTGCCAACTATTTTTTTCACACCATCTTACGCTCGCGGCTCCGATCCGGACCCTGAGCGTCGGCGAGGGGTTGTTTACCTTGCTGGTGGGGCAGGCGCTTTCGCCTGCCAACTACTTTTTTTCACACCATCTTACGCTCGCGGCTCCGATCCGGACCCTGAGCGTCGGCGAGGGGTTGACTAGTTCACAGCCGGCGCCGGGACGAAGACCAAGCCCCGTTCGGACGCCGCATCCAGCAGCCAAAGCGGCCCGCTGCCCAGCTCATTCAGCCGGAAGACGGAGCCCATCGGAATAAGCGCCGCCGGTGCGCAATCGCAGGCTAGCGACGAACGGCCGCCGGTCGCCACCTGGATGGTGGTCACCGTCCGGCCCGTGACGCTGGCCACGAAGAGCTTCTGGGAGTCGGGTGAAAACGCCAGTGCGCTGGGCGCCGCGATTCCGTCAAAGGAGCGCTCGGTGGCTGCGCCGGCGATGTCCTGGAACAGCGTCAGCATGCCATTCTGGATGACGGCGGCGTCGTGACCGCCCGGCGCGAACGCGGCCAGAGCGCCCGAGACGCCGGCCCTGACCTGGCGGCTATCGCCGGCCACCCCGATCAATTCCATCGGCCCCCCGGCGGCGTACAACAGGTACGCCCCATCGTCGCTGATCGCCAGCGTATCGGGAAGCGCGCGGCGCGAACGCGGGTTGCCGGGCAGAGGGATGGCGGCGGCCGCCACCGGAGCGTCCGGCAGTCCTTTAATCACCTGCACGCTGCCCGGCGAGCACAGCGCGGCGGCGCTCCCCGACGGGCTGAAGATCACCCGTAGCGGCGCGCCCAGCGAATCGATGGCGCGTTCCTGCGCGGCATCCGCGGTCAGCCGGAAAAGATGCGCCTGGCCGTCGCCGGCCAGCACGAATGCCGAATCCAGGCGCGGCGCGACGTATGCGGCCGTTACCGCCAAGCCGAAATCCACCGGAGTCCCTACCAGGGCGGCGCCCGGAATTCCCTGGATCCGGCGCAAAACGTGCGCCGATGGGTCGAACACGTACCCCAATGACGGCGCGGCAAGCTGCCCTGCCTGGCCGTACAGGGAGCATGCTGCAACACAAGCCGAAATGAAAATCCTCATGGCGATTACCTCGGGGGCCCGGCGGAACCAGCGCCGGCCGCGATCGTCGTGCCCGGCGTAATAGTGGCGGCGGACGGGGTTCCGGAACCGGAATGCGTGGCGTACCAGGCTCCGCCGGCAGCCGCCCCGGCTACCACGGCCAATACCACGATCAGCTTGCCCGACACCCCGGCGCCCGCGGTTGCGCCGCCTGACGCGGCAACCACCGCGTTGGTCTGCGAGATCGATGTAGATGCCGTCTGGCCCTGGTGCGAAGCGCTCACGCGAATCTGAAACTGACCCTTGAGACCGTTGGGGCGGAACCCGCGGGCTACCGCCCGGCCCTGGTCGTCGGTGACCATCGTGAGTGTCTTCGCGCCGTTGGCGAAGACCCCGCCCGCTCCGTTGGAAGGCAGCGTAAAGACCACAATGGCGCCGGCCACCGGTTTGTGATTTTCATCCTGCACCTGGACGATGGGTTCGCGGGCCGTGCGCTGGCGGATGTTGTTCGTCGCACCCTCCCCCTCCAGCACTACCAGGTTGAGCATCGGGGCAACTTGGGCAGTCGCGGGAATCCACAGCGCCAGCAAGAGCGAAAGATAGCGCATGCCAAGCCTCCGTGGCCATTATGCCACGCCCCAATCCGAGCCGCGACCGTTACGGAGCGATTTCTTCATAAATGTCGTACCCTAAAATTATGTCGATGCGAGCCGGCCGCTGGGTAGCCGCCATGGGCTTCGTGCCCTTCCTCTGCGCCGCTGTGCCACCGCCCTCCGCCTGGGTCCCGGTCCGATGGCCCTGGGCCGACACGCGCTCGCTCGAACTGCTCGCCGGCACGCCGGTGAACTGCCTGCTGCTTCACTCCCCCGCCCCCGAGTTCGTTGCCGCCGCACAAGGGCGCGGCGTGGTGGCGTTGGCCCTAGTCACTCCCGGCGGCGAAACCAGCGAGGTGGATCGCGCCCTGGCCGCCAAGGTCGATGGCATCGTGCTCGAAGGCGAGTTTCCCGAGGGCGCCGCCGCAGCCATCACCACCCATCACAAGGACCTTGCGGTGATCGAACTCACCTCGCGCAGCCGGCTGGCGCTGGGCTCCACCGCCCCGGTGCTCGGCACCTACCAGGGCGTCTGGCCCGGAATCGTGGCGGATGAGGACGGCGCCAGGAAGGCCGGCCCCACCGCTTCCGTGTGGATCGATACCAACACCGGCTTCCTGCGCGCCGTGCGCGCCTGGGGCCGCGCCACCGTGTGGATCGCTAACCAGCCGCCGCCCAGGACCGCCGTGGCCGCCACCCGCTATCTGCAAGTCATCGCCGATGCCGGCATCTCCGGCGCGCACTGGGTAGTAGCCTTCGACGCCGATCTGGCCGGCCGTCTGGCCGCGCGCGAAGAAGCCGCCATGGGAACCTGGCGGCGCATCGCCGGCATGCTCGCCTACTTCGAGCAGCACCCCGAATGGCGCGCCATGCCCGAGGGCGGCGAACTCGCCGTGGTGCAGGACCCGGGCCAGGGCGGACTCCTTTCCGGCGGCATCCTCGACATGATCGCCACCAAACACACTCCGGTGCGCCCCATCCCGCGCCAGCAGCTTTCCGCCGAAGCGCTGGCCGGCGCCACCATGGCGGTCAACGTCGATGGCAGCGCGCTCACCCCCGAGCAGAAGGAGATCCTCCGCGCCTTCACCCGCGGCGGCGGCACCCTGCTCACCGGACCTCCGGGCTGGAAGGACCCCGCCGCGGCCGCCGGCAGCATCACCCTGGAGAAGGCCGACCTGGAACGTATCAACGACATCTGGCACGACGTCAACTCCATGATCGGCCGCCGCAACATGGGCGTCCGCCTGTTCAACGTCTCGTCGATGCTCTCCAATTTCCTGGCCGCGCCCGGCGGCAAAACGGCCATCGTGCACCTGGTGAATTATTCGGACTATCCGGTGGAGAACGTCGCCATGCACTACCTGGGCGACTTCAAGCACGCCACCCTGATCACGCCCAGTGGGGCCGACAGAGCGCTGGAAGTCTACAAGACCGAAGAAGGATGGGGTGTCGACGTGGATCGCGTCGGCATCTGCGCCACTGTCAAACTGGAGCCATAGCATGAGCATGACACGTAGAGAATGGATTGCCGCGATTTCGGCGGCGCCCTTGCTGCACGGTGCGGAGGAAGCACCCGTTTCACCTGTATCGATCGCCAAATGCGCCTCCTACGATGAGGACGTGACGGGAAAGTTGGGCGCCCTGTTCGATCAACTGGGCGGCCTCGAAAAACTGGTGCGCAATAAGACCGTCACCGTCAAAGTGAACATGACCGGTCCGCCCGAGCAGCGTTTTCGCGGACTGGCGCTCGGGGTGACGCACTACACGCATCCCAAGGTGGTGGGCGCCACCGCCTACCTGCTGGGCCGCGCCGGCGCCAAACGCATCCGCTTCGTGGAAAGCGCCTGGGCCACGGCCGGACCGCTGGAGGACGTGATCCTCAATTCCGGCTGGAATATCCGCGCCATCCAATCCGCCGCCTCCGGCGTGGAGTTCGAAAACACCAACGGTCTGGGCAAGAGCAAGACATACGCGCGCTTCAAATTCCCCGGCACGGCCTACATGTACCCCGAGTACGTGATGAACCAGGTGTATCGTGATACCGACGTGTTCGTCAGCCTCGCCAAGCTCAAGAATCACGCCGATTGCGGCGTCACGCTCTCCCTCAAGAATTGCTTCGGCTGCGTCCCCGCTTCCATCTATGGCGACGACGCCGGCATCGACGAACCCAACGAGAAGCCCACCAAGGGACGAAGCGACGTGGTCCACTTCGCCAAACGGCAGCCGGCGAAAATCGCGCCGCCGGAACTGCATCCCAACGAGGGGCTCAAGAATGCCGGATATCGCGTATCGCGCGTAGTGGCCGATCTTTCCGTGGTGCGCCCCATCCACCTGGCGATCGTCGACGGCGTCGAATCCACCGCCGGCGGCGAGGGGCCGTGGATCCGCGGCATCCGCGCCGTCAAACCGGGAGTGCTCATCGCCGGACTGAACCCGGTGTGCACCGACGCCGTCTCCGCCGCCGTCATGGGCTACAATCCGCGCGCCGCGCGCGGCACGCCACCCTTCCGCAACGCCGACAATACGCTCCTGCTGGCCGAGGCCCACGGCACAGGCGCCGCCGACCTGAAACGCATCGAAGTCCGGGGTATCTCCATCGAGCAGGCGTTATACCGCTACGATGTGTAGTAGATGCCCACGCGTAAAGCGAACCACGCGTCCTATCGCGTCTTCCGGCTGACATCCTGGGAGGCGTTCCTTAAGCTGGTGGTCCAGCCGCCGTATTCCAACTGGGCCTTCCGCGGCGAACGCGACGAGCGCTGGCCGCTGTACAGTTCGCTCTCCCGCTACCTGAAAAACTTCGGCGTCGACCCCAGGGCCTGGGTGGACCAGGAAAGCCGCATCCTGCGCGTCTTCAAACGCAAAGCGCACCAGTTTCTCGCCCAGCCCCCGGAGCCCGACGACGACTTTCAGTGGCTGGCGCTCATGCAGCACCACGGCGCTCCCACCCGCCTCATCGATTTCACCTGGTCGCCCTACGTCGCCGCCTTCTTCGCCCTCGAGCGCACCCTCAACGATGGCGTGGTCTGGGCCATGAATCCCGCCGGCATAGACAGCAGCCGCGCCGACAAGCCCCTCCGCATGGACCCACGCCTCAAGGGCAATTTCAGCCGCTACTACCTGAAGGGCAAGCAGCGCTTCATCTGGATGGGTGAGCCGCACACCATGAACCGCCGCCTGATCGCGCAATCCGGCACTTTCGCCGTCCCCGGCGTGCTCGATGTGCCCATCGAAGAGATGCTGAGCCATCGCGACCAGGAGAATATCCTCGCCAAATTCATCCTCACCAACGCCGTCCGCGAGGTGGGCATGCGCGAACTCTACCGCATGAACATCACCTACGCCACCCTGTTCCCCGATCTCGAAGGCCTCGCCAAATCCATGGGCTACGAGCTGGAGTTCCACTGGGCGTACAATCCGCGGACACTGGAGAAATTTCACACCTGAGAATTGCCAAACCTACATGCTACAATCGGGGAAAATAACAGAAGAGGTGCCCAATATGGCCCAGGACCAAGATGTTTCCCGCCGCGATTTCGTGAAGGCAGCCGGAGCGGTGACCGCCGTGGCTGCCGCTATCCCCGCCGTACACGGCGCTCCCGCCGTCCAGAAGGTTCGCGCGGCGAACGACCAGGTGCAGTTTGGCATCATCGGCACCGGCAGCCGCGGCAGCTATCTCCTGAAACATCTCAAGGGCATCGACAATGGGCGTTGCGTCGCCATTTGCGATATCAATCCCGAGAACCTCAAGCACGGTTTCGACACCATCGGCAACAATCCGAAACAGTTCAAGGACTATCGCGAACTGCTCGCCGCCAAGGACGTGGAAGCCGTATTCGTCACCGTGCCGCTGTTCGTTCACTACCCCATCACCAAGGATGCGCTGATGGCCGGCAAGCACGTCTTCTGCGAAAAGTGTCTGGTCTTCAAGCCGGAAGAAGTTCACGCCCTGCGCGCCCTGTACGCCGAGCATCCCAAGCAGGTTCTGCAGACCGGATTGCAGCGCCGCTACAGCTACTTCTACCAGACCGTGAAGCAGATGGTGGATAAGGGCATTCTGGGCAACGTGCACCACATTCACGCGCAGTGGCACCGCAACATGATCAACAAGCCCAGTTCCCTGTGGACCATGAAGCCGGGCGGCGAGAAGAACATCGCCAACTGGCGCGTCTTCCGCTCCATGTCGGGCGGTCTGACGGCGGAGCTCACGTCCCACCAGGTGGACATCGCCGATTGGATGTTCGGTTCCCAGCCCGACTTCGTCATGGGCTTGGGCAGCCTGGATACCCTGTTGGATGGCCGCGACGTCTACGACAACATCCAACTGATCTACCGGTACCCCAATGGTCGCAAGATGACCTACTCTTCGGTCAGCACCAATAGCTTCCTGCCGTACTTCAACGCGGGCCGCGCGGAAATGGGCGAAATCATCATGGGCACCGATGGCACGGTGGAAATCACCGTGGGCGCCGATGGTCAGCCGCCCATCGCCTGGTGGTATCGTGAGCCTCCCAAAGAAGCGGCGGACACTACCAAGGCCGGGGAGAAGAAGAAGGCGTTTGTCGCCGGCGCCACCATGGTCGCCTCCGGCGGAGCCGCCACCCCGATCCCCATCATGACCGCCGACCTGGATTTCACCGGCAAGGAGAACTTCCTCGACCGGGAAGTGAAGTTCGCCAGACGCTGGCTGACCGCCAAGGGCGTGATGCTGCAGGAAGAGCAGCGCAATCCGGTGGACACGGAACTGGAGAGCTTCTTCGACTGCTGCCGCACCGGCCAAACCCCCAGGGCCAATATCGAAATCGGCATGGCCGATTCGATCTCCGTCATTCTTTCCAATCAGGCGATGGACGAAGGCCGCAAGGTCTACTTCAACGAGATCGAAAAGATGGGCAAGCCCGGAGCCGCGCCCGTCAAGAAGGGATAGCCGCTCTGTAAGAAGAAATC
>JBEKDV010000004.1:0-59328 GCA_050014175.1 Candidatus Solibacter sp.
CAATGCCCTGCGCAGGGCTTCCGACGGTTCTTCGGACATGGTATTCACCCTTTCTTTATGACGGATTTTCGAAGGCAGGCGAGCCCGTAGGCCAGTCGGGACTTCGCGGTTCCGATGCCGATGTCGAGGATTGCCGCCGCTTCCTCGATAGATAGGTCCTCACCGTAGTGCAGTAGGAGCACTGCCCGGCTCGCAGGAGAGACATGGTCAAGAAAGGCTTCCAACCCGGAAATGAGTTCAGGAAACCCGGAGAGGCTTGGAGATGGCAAATTTTCGACTACCGCCTCGTGGTCGTACCGCTCCGACCAGCGCCGCTGCCGCTTAAGATATTCGACACAAGTCCTGCTGGCGATTCGGTACGCCCACGGGCGGAACAGTTCTGGCATCTCAAGTGATTTCACATTGTGCCAAATCTTCACGAACACGTCCTGTAGCACGTCTTCTGAGTCGGACTCGCCAACCAGACCACGAACATAACGCGACAAGCTGTTCTGAAGCCTGATAAGCAGGCCCTCAAGCGCCTCGCGGTCATCGCATTGCGCGAGGAGTACCAATTGCCGTTCGTCTGGGAACTCGGCCATGCCTTCATCATCTAAGAGCGATAAGAGGCGTATCGGTGTTCGGTTAGATGCTCATTTTCTTAGACGGGCCGATTTGTGCGGCCCAGGGGCTCTCCCATACGATCACAGGATAGTCCAAGTCTGCCATCCATCGGGGAATCAATGGTCTCTTCAGCCACGGTTAGGGACGTCAAGGACCATGGCACTTACGCTACAGTTCCCCAAAAGCGGGGTCATCGGAAAGTGAGCGTCGCACATCCCCCGCCCCGCCTTTGTCTCAGTCTCGAGACGCCGCGCGAAGGCGCGCAGAATCGGGGATTCATGCGTCGCGGATGTACATCTTCAAAACGGCCGGCAAACCCCGGCTATCTTGCGTGTGACGTTGACCCCGGGCGACGTGCCCCTACACCAGGACTGTGAAGCTGGATTCGGTGCGCTGCACGGGACGGTACAGGGTGTCGCGTTCGACAGGTTCGCGGCCTGCTTTGCGGATCAACTGCAATAGCTCACTGCGGCGCAATCCCTGGGACGTGGTGGCGCCGGCATCGTGGTAGATGCGCTCTTCCACGATGGTGCCGTCGAGATCGTCGGCGCCGAATTTGAGGGCGATCTGGGCCATCCGCGGGGTCATCATCACCCAGTAGGCCTTGATGTGCGGAATGTTGTCCAGCATCAGGCGGGCCACGGCGATGTTCTTGATGTCGCTGAACCCGGTAGTCCTGGGGATGTGCTGCAAGGCCGTATTGTCGGGATGGAAGGCCAGGGGAATGTAGGTCACGAAACCGTGCGTCTCGTCCTGCAAAGCGCGCAGGCGCACCAGGTGATCGGCGCGGTCCTCGTCATTTTCCAGGTGGCCGTACAGCATGGTGCAGTTGGAGCGCAGGCCCAACTGGTGGGCGATGCGCGCCGTCTCCAGCCATTCGTTGCCGTCGATCTTGTGATCGCAGATGATGCGGCGCACGCGCTCGTTAAAGATTTCGGCGCCGCCGCCGGGCAGGGAATCCATGCCGGCGTCGCGCAAGCGCTCCAGGGTCTCGCGGATGGAAATCTTGTTGCGCCGCGCCAGGTAGGCGATCTCCACCATGGTGAAGGCCTTGAGGTGCACGGCGGGAAAGCGCTGCTTGAGGCCGCGCAGCATCTCGCAGAACCAGTCCAAGGTGAGTTCGGGGTGCAGTCCGCCGACGATGTGGAACTCGGTGACCGCCTCGCTCCAGCCTTCGCCGGCGCGCTGCCAGACCTCTTCCAGGGACATGGTGTAGGCCTTGGGGTCGCGCACCCGCTTGCCGAAGGCGCACAAGCGGCAACTGGCCACGCACACGTCCGTCGGATTGATGTGGCGGTTGACGTTGAAGTAGGTTTTGGAGCCGTGCAGGCGTTCGCGCACCAGGTTGGCGAGGTAGCCGAGGGCGAGGATATCCGAGGTGCGGTAGAGCGTCACGCCGTCCTCCAACGGCAGGCGCTCGCCGGCTTCCACCTTGTCGCGAATCGGGTTCAGACGTGGATCGTCAAAGCAGATTTGCATGTGTTCAGACACCCGGTTTGAGGAGGAATATGTCAGCAGCCCAGAAGATTAAGAATAGCACGCTGACATAACCGTTCATGGTGAAGAAGGCGGCGTTGACGCGCGAGAAATCGTCGGCTTTCACCAGGGAATGCTCGTAGATGAGCAGGGCGGCGATGGACGCCACGCCGGCCAGGGCGAGCGCGCCCAAATCGAGCGTCCGGACGAGCGCCAGCAGGCAGACGACCATCAGCAGATGCAGGGCGCGGGCGGCCCAGAGGGCTTTGGCGAGGCCCAGCACGCGCGGCAGGCTGAAGAGCCCCTCGGCGCGGTCGAAGTCGAAATCCTGGCAGGAGTAGATGACGTCGAAGCCGGCGGTCCAAAAGGTGACGGCGGCGGTGAGCCACAGAATCCGCGGGTCCAGGGAGCCGCGCACCGCGATCCACGCCGCGGCCGGCGCGATGCCCAGGGAGAAGCCCAGCACCAGGTGCGAGAAAGAGGTGAAACGTTTGGTGAACGAATAGAAGAAGACGATGGCGAGGGCCAACGGAGCCAGGCGAAGGCACAAGGAATTGAGGGCGGCGGCGGCCAGGAAGAAGAGCGCCGCCGCCACCACCACGAAGGCCCAGGCGAAGCCGCGGGAAAGCATCCCGGCGGGCAGATGGCGCATTCTGGTGCGCGGATTCCGGCCGTCGATGGGCGCATCCACCAGCCGGTTGAACGCCATGGCGGCGGAGCGGGCGCCGATCATGGCCACCACGATCCAGGCGAATTTTCCGCCGATTTTTGCCGATTCGTAGCCCCCGTCGCGAAACGCGAGCAGTGCCCCGGTGAGGGCGAAGGGCAGGGCGAAAACCGAGTGCTCGAACTTGATCATGTCGAGCGTCAGGCGCAGGCGTTGGAAGAGCATGGCGGCCACGAATCTCCCATTTTACCGTCAAGCGCCCTCGTGCTACAGTGGCGTACGGGCGGATTCATGCACATGCTGGAAGCCTTCGCGCTATCGGATAAGGGATGCGTCAGAGCCAATAACGAGGATTACTGTTTCATCGACCCCGAGCGCGGTCTCTATGTTCTGGCGGACGGCATGGGTGGCGCCAAAGCCGGCGAGCATGCCTCGCGGATCGCGGTGGAAACCGTGGCTGAGACCGTCCGTTTGTCCTCGCAGCGGGATTCCCAGGTGCTCATCCGCGCCACCGAGGAGGCCAACCGGCGGGTGCTGGAAGCCGCGAACCAAGATCCCAGCCTGGAAGGCATGGGGACTACGCTGGTGGCCGCCCTGGAACTGGAAGAGGAACTGGCCATCGCCAGCGTGGGCGATAGCCGCGCCTATCTGTTCGACGAGCGCGGCCTGCATGTCATCACCGACGATCAGACGTGGGTCAACGAAGTGGGCCGGCCCCTGGGCCTGGACGAGGAGAGCCTGCGGCACCACCCCATGCGGCATGTACTGACGATGGCGATCGGAGCCAGCGCGCCGTTGACCATCAACCACTACCGCGTGCCTCTGGCGAAGGGCAATCTGGTGCTGATTTGCAGCGACGGCTTGCACGGCGTGCTGGAAGCGCCGCGCATGGAACAGATTCTCGACGGCGGGCGCTGGGGTGGTTCGCTGGAGGAAAGCTGCCGCAATTTGATCGAGGCTGCCAAGCAGGCGGGCGGCCCCGACAACGTCACGGTTGTGCTGATCAGAAAAAGCTGAGAAAAATCGGATAATTCCCCCAAGCGCGCCGCACTATCCCTCCTGAAAGGCAATTTGCACCTGAAAACGGTTGGGCTCGCTGCCTTGTGGCTGCTATGGGCGGCGACGGCGCATGCTCAAGTCGCCATTCTGCAAATCCGCGTAGTCGAAGGCGAAGGCGCGGTGCACCAGCCGGGATCGCGCAGCGCGCGCCCGATTGTCGTGGAGATTACCGAGGAAACCGGTAAACCGGTTTCCGGCGCGGCGGTCAGCTTCCACCTGCCCGAGGCCGGGCCGGGCGGGGCGTTCGTCAACGGTCTGCGCACGGAAGTGGTGATTACCGACGGGCAGGGGCGCGCCAGCCTGCACGGTTTGTTGGCCAATCGCGTCCCGGGCCGGTTCCAGATCCGCATCTTGGCCTCCAAGGAGCAGGCGCGCGCGGGCACGGTTTCCTTCCAGTACGTGGCCGAGCCGAAGGGTGGTGTGGCGGCGGTGTCGGCGGCTCCGTCGAGCCGCCTGAAATGGATCGCAATCGCGGCCGCGGTGGCTGGCGGGGCGGTGGCCGGCATGGTGGCCTCACGAGGGGGCGCGGCGGCGAGCCCGGCGGCGGCGGCGGGTCCGGCGGCGGTCCCGGTCACGCTGGCTCCGCCAGTGTTGAGCATCGGAAACCCCAGCATCACGGTGGGTAAGCCATGAACCCTAAAAAGCTGCCGAACAAAGGTTCGGAGGGACCGGCACGTCCCGGGGTGCGGAGATGCGGAGGGAGCATGCCCCCACGAATGGGGCCATGGCAGCCTGAAAGGCTACTCTACAGGCATTCTCTTGGGACAGTGGTGCTGCTCGCCCTTTTTCTGGCGCCCACCGCTCAGGCGCAATTCAGCCTCTTCGTGGTGCAGGGGAGCTCGGAGGTTGCCGCGCCGGCGGTCTACGACTTCGGCTCGTTGTACGCCGGTGAAACCGGTTCCGCCCACTTTCGCTTGCGCAACACCTCCAACGCGGCGGCCGCCGTCGACGTCCTGGCGGCTGCCGGCGCCGGTTTCACGCTGACGGCGCCCGCGCTTCCCGTCGGGCTGGCCCCGCAGGCCGCGCTCGATTTCACCGTCGCCTTCCAGGCCACCGACACGGGAGCCTACAGCGCCTCCCTGCATTCCGACGGCATCGCCATCCTGCTCACCGCGACGGTCGCGCCGCGGCTCACGTACGGTATCGTTCCCGGTTCGGCGACGGCATTTCCGGGTCCGGTGGATTTCGGAAGCGTGGTACGCGGCACGAGCGCCGGGCGCCAAATTACCATCCAGAACAATACGGCGCTGGTGCTCACCATACCGGCGATCTCCGTGCAGGGTGCGGATTTCGCCCTGCTGGGGGCCGCGCCCTCCGGCCAGGCTTTGCAATCCGGCCATGGCGGGGAATTCAGCGTCGCATTCACGCCGCACGCCACCGGTCCGTCCCAGGGGTCGCTGACCATCGGCGACCGCACTTACCCGCTGCTCGGGACAGGCGTCGATCCACCGCTGCCGAAACCCATCATTTCGCCCGACCTCACGCGGGCGGGCAGCGCCCAGCAGGGGACGCTGACCATCTACTTCGACGCTCCAGCGCAGACCAGCGGCACAGGGACGGCCAGCCTGGACTTCAGCGGTCCCCCCGATCCCACCATCGCCTTCGCGTCAGGTGGCCGTAGCGCGACGTTTCCCATCGCGCCCGGCGATGTACAGGCTGTGCTGCTCTTCCAGACGGGGACCACCGCCGGCGTGCTCACCTTCACCGTGCAAATGGGCGGCGCAAGCGACCAGCAGACCGTAACCATCGCCGCCGTTGCGCCGGGCATCAGCACGGCTCAAGGTGTGCGCAGCGCGGGGGCGGTGGAGATCCGCATCGCCGGGTTTGACAACACGCGTTCTCTGGGAGCGCTCTCCTTCACGTTTTACGATGCCGGCGGCAACCCCATCGCGCCGGGGGCGATTCGCGCCGATGCCACGGCGGATTTCGCAAAGTACTTCGCCGGTTCCGACCTGGGCGGCGTGTTTCTGCTGGACGCCGTATTTCCGGTAACCGGGGATGCCTCCCAGGTGGCGTCGTGCCAAGCAACGCTCACCAACTCAGCCGGTTCGAGCACGACCCAGCGCACGGCGTTTTGACGGCTTGCGCAGGGTTTTGCGAGGCACGGCAGTTGGTGGGGCAGGCGCTTCCGCCCAATGCCACTTAAATAAGCCCAAGAACTGGAATGCCGCCGAATTGGTGGGGCGGACCCCCTGGTCCGCGGGGGTCCCCCCGGACCCGCTTTTCGCTCTAGGAATCAAGCGTTTGCGTCACCGCGAGAGGCCGACGAGGACTCCCCAGGGGACCCCAGGTCCAGGGGGACCGCCCCACCGTTGACGCAGATGACGCCGTAAGTGGCATTGGGCGCTTCCGCCTGCCAATCGGGGCTCGATCGATCAAGAGTTGGCAGGCGAAAGCAAAGCGCCTGCCCCACCGTTTTTCTTGAAGTTTCGCGGGCCGAAGGCCCATCCCGACAGACCACAAAGGGCGATGGTCTGTCCCACACATTTACGCGTTCTGGCGGAGCCACTCACGGAAGGCTTCGCGGTAGAGAATGATCTCCTTGCGCGAGTACTTCAGGTATCCCTGGCGACGGAACTGATTCATGTAGTGAGTGACGATCTCGCGTGAGGTGCCCACGTACTGGGAGAGCAATTCGTGGGTAAAGGGGGTCACGCGCACCGAGCCATCCTCCTGCGCCGTGCCCAGCCTTTCGGAGAAACGGATGAGCGAGCGGGCCAGGCGGCGTGCGATGTTATCCACACTGAAGCTTTCGATGCGGTGGGTGAACTCGATGGTTCGCTGCACGAGGATCTGGAGCAACGCCACGGACAGCCGCGGGCGCTTCAGGATGAGGTCCTCGATCTCGGCGGTGGTCCAGGCCATCACTTTGGTGTTTTCCAAAGCCGTGGCCTGTTCGCAGCGATGAGGCAGATTGAGGAATGCGGACTCGCCAAAGAACTCGTCGGGCTGGTAGATGTCGATCACCACCTGGTGGCCGTCGTCGGCCAGACGGGTGACTTTGATTTTACCGGCGATGATGAGGTAGATGTTGGTGGAAGGTTGGTCCTGATTGTAGATTATCTGGCCTTTCTTGTACTCTACGATGCTGGAGCAGGGCAGATGCGCCAGGGGATCTTCCAGTGACTTCTGAGGTGCAAATACCGTGGGGCTAGTTGCCATTTCTTTCCTCCATCTCAGTTCTGTTTCTTGTCCGATTGCGGTGTTGGCGCGCAGGTTTCGCTGATTGTCTCGATGCTGCGAACCTTGAAAACCGGGCGGGTGCCTGCCGAATTGGATGTCCCTTGGACAGTCACCTTATGGCCCATGTGTTTGGCGAAACCTTCCGTCGGAAAGCCGTCGGCCTCCAGGTCGGCCACGGGGCTTAAGTTCCGGTCGTCGACAAGCACGTAGTGACCTTCCTGTTGATCGATGCAGCCGGAAAGCGACGAGCCGGGCGCCGCTTTTTTCTTGCCGGTCTGTTCCTTCTTCTGGCCGGCGGGCGCCTGGGCAGCGAAAAAGCTTGCCGATGACGCCAGAAGGCCGAACACGGTCAACGATATGATGAGCAAAGCCGGCCGAAGTTTCATTGAGCCACCATGACCAGCCCTTACTGCAGTTAGCGTGCCAAATGACACGAACCCGCGGTCAGCCGTATCAACCGCGTGTTTTGTACTTCTCCGCACTAAAATATAGGGTCATCCGAACCCAGTTTTGATATAGATGGGCTAAAGTGTAAAGACTACCACCGGCAAACCCTGCAGGACGAGCAAAAGTTGCACGGCCAGTTGTAAAATTCTGCACACACGGGAGGTAGGGCAAACCGCAGACTTCGCGATCATGCCGATATCGACCATGGGGATATCATGGAGAGGTGTTCTTGCCCTTCCGGAATTGTCTCCTCGTGCTGGCGTGCGCCGGCTCAATGGCCGCGCAGTCCTACAGCGCTCCGGCCGGAATACGGCCTGCGCAGCGGCGTCCTGCCGGGGCGATTCTCCCCGGCGGGCGTGTCATCCAGCCCGAAGGCGCGCAGTTTATTACCGGGAGTGGTCCTTTTGGGCTAGCCGTCAGCGCGGAGGGGAAATCCGTCGTCACGGCCAATGGCGGACCCGGCCGTAACTCACTCACCATCCTGGAGCACGACAAGGACGACCACTGGGAGGTGCGGCACCTGCTGGCGCGCACGAAGAACGATGCCGGCAGCGAAGATGCCGATTGGCGCAGCGTTTTCATGGGCATAGCCTTCGTCAACGAGCACTCCGCCTGGGTGTCGGAAGGAAATTCCGGCAAGGTCGCCCTGTTCGATTGGAACGGCGCGGCGCCCACCGGGAGGCGGCGCGCCATCGATCTCAACCAGAAAGGCTACGACGACAGTTACACCGGCGACTTGGCGCTGGACAGCGAACGCGGCATGCTTTACGTGGTAGACCAGGCCAACTTCCGGATCGCCGCCATCGACACGCGTTCGCGGCTGGTGGTGGCTTCGGTCAAGGTCGGACGCCTGCCCTTCGCCCTGGCGCTTTCCGCCGACCGGCGCAAACTTTATGTCACCAACCTGGGCATGTTCGAGTACCAGGCCGTGCCGGGCGCCGATATGAAGCAGGCGGACGTGACGGGGTTGACCTTTCCGGCTTTCGGATTTCCGAGCGCCGAAGCCATCGCCGGCGCCGAGCGCGCGACCGTTCGGGGACCGGTCAAAGTGCCGGGGCTGGGCGACCCGAACGTACGCGAATCCAATTCCGTCAGCGTGGTGGATGTTTCGAACCCCGCCGCCCCGAAACTGGAGACCTTCATCCGCACGGGCCTGCCATTTGGGCCGGATCTGGACGGGGGCAGCAGCCCCTCGGGGATCCTGGCGGCGGGGGGGCGGGTGTTCGTCTCTAACGCCAACGACGACACCGTCACGGTAATCGACGCCAAAACGGCGGCGGTGGAAGCCGAGATCGCGATCCGCATCCCTGGCTTGGAGCGGTATCGCGGCGTGCTGCCCATCGGCCTGGCTTACCACGAGAAATCGGGATGGCTGCTGGTGGCGGAGGCGGGGATCAATGCCGTGGGAGTGATCGACGTCCAGCAGCGGCGCGTGGTGGGACACATTCCGGCGGCCTGGTTTCCCACGCGGGTGGCGCTGGACGGGGATAGGGTGTTCGTGGCCAACGGGCGCGGGTTCGGACAGGGGCCGAATTTCCCGCGCGGGCCGGGGCGCCACGGCTCCGTCTCCATTTTCCCGTTGCCCGCGGCCGGCGACCTGGCGGCCAAGACCGCGTTCGTGATGGATGCCAACGGTTTCCGCCCGCGCCCCGAAGCCGAGCGCCCCCTGCCCGCGGGCATCAAGCATGTGGTGCTGATCGTCAAGGAAAATCGCACCTACGACGAGGTTTTCGGCGATATCGGGGGCGCCATGGGGATGCCCGAAATCGCCCGCTTCGGGTCGCGCGGTTACGTGGACGGCAAGCAGGGACGCCTCAGCATACGCGATATCGATGTCACCCCGAACCACCACGCCCTGGCCAAACAGTGGGCCATCAGCGACAACTTTTACACCGATAGCGATGTCAGCGTGGACGGCCATCACTGGCTGGTGGGGTCTTATCCGAACGCCTGGACGGAAAGCTCGCTGATGGCGGCCTACAGCGATCAGAAGAAGGATTTCCGTCTGACGGCCGCGCCCGGGCGCCTGCTCTTTGCGGGCAGCGATTCCTCCGTGCACCCCGAAGAGCAATTGGAGAACGGCACCATCTGGCACCACCTGGATCGCCACCACATCGCCTTCCGTAATTTCGGCGAGGGATTCGAACTGGCCGGCGTGGACGAAAGCAAGGACCTGGAACCCACCGGCGCGCGCTTCCTCACCAATATCCCCATGCCCGACCCGCTCTACCGCAATACATCGCGCCAGTACCCCGGGTTCAACATGAATATCCCGGACCAGTTTCGCGCCACCCAGTTGATCCGGGAAATGGAAGGCATGGCGCTGCCGCAGTTCGTCTTCATCCACCTGCCTAACGACCACACGGCCGAGGCGCGGCCCGCCGACGGCTATCCATACAGCGAAAGCTTCGTGGCGGATAACGACTACGCACTGGGCCGCATCGTCGAGTATCTTTCCGGCCGCAAGGAATGGAGCGAGACGGCGATCCTGGTAACGGAAGACGATGCACAGAGCGGGGTGGACCACATCGACGCGCATCGCACCGTGCTGATGGCGATCGGGCCGTGGATCAAGCCGCACTACGTCTCGCACGCCAATACGAGCTTCCCCGGCCTGTTGAAGACGATCTTCCAACTGCTGGGGATCCCGCCTCTGAATCTCTACGATGCCACGGCTACCGGCCTGAGCGACCTGTTCAGCATGACACCCGATCCGGCGGTCTACAAAGTGCTGCCGGTGGATCAGCGGATCTTCGACCCGGCCACGGTGCGCCAATCCACCAGCGGGAAGCCGGGGCCGCGCATGGACCGCCAGTAGGTCGGGCGGAGCTCGGGTAGCCTGCCAGGCTGCCCCGCAAGGTTGCTCGTACTAAACTGAGGTCTGTGCACTCACTCATTCCGACTGGTTCGAGGATTCTCGCGGCGCTTCTGCTTTTCGCCGGTGGCGCCTGGCCGCAAGGCGCGGAAGTTCCGGGAAAGGCCGAGGCCGCGCGCATCTGCATACAGTGTCATGAATACGAGCGATCCATCGCGCCGCGGCAGAATCGCGCCGCGTGGCAGGCCACGTTAGACAAGATGGTAGCGCTGGGCGCGAAAGGCACGCCGAAGGAACTCGACGCCATTCTGGACTACCTGGCCACGACCTACCCCGGCGAGGAAGTTCCCAAGATCAAAGTCAACGAAGCCAGGGCCATTGAACTGGAAAGCGGGCTGTCGCTCGCGCGATCGCAAGCGGCGGCGATCGTGCAGTACCGGACGCAGCATGGCGATTTCAAATCGATTGAAGATCTGAAGAAGGTTCCGGGCGTGGATGTGGCGAAGATCGAAGCCAAGAAGGACCGGTTGTTATTTTGAAGGGCGATGGTATACCGCGCCGCCAAAATTTATTCTTGTAAATTCTGCAACCAACCGGGCAACGGCGCATCGAACAGAAACAGTTGACCGACTCGGAGGATTCGACTGAATGAGGCTATACGCCGTCCCTGTGTTTCTCGCCTATCTGGCGATTCTAGCGCCACCAGCATCGGCCACCGTGGCCACCTTGGGCCCAAGCCAGCAGCCCTTCACCCTCACCGGCATTGGTCCTAACGCCGCCGGCCAGGGCCAGGCCAAAATGACGTGGGGCTCTTGCACGTATGACGGCACCACGACGACTTGCAGCCTATCGGGGCCATTCACCGGCTTCGGCGGGGGAGGAACCTACAATTTTGTGGTCAGTTACGCGGGTAATGGCGCCTTCCCGTTGATCGCGGTTTTCCCTATAGGCAGCGACCAGTTTTTCGCTCAAGCGTTGAGCAACTACTCTTTTGTGGTCACTCTGACGGAAAACAATGGCACCGTCATTCCGTTTTACAGTTTTGCCAACTTCAACTTTGTTTACACCAATCCCACATGCACTGGAGTCGCCACTTGCGACGCCGCACCGGTAGGGCAAACGGCTAACACCACGATTACCGGACCGATCACGGGTGTGTTCGATCCCACTCCTACCATCTTGCCTTCCGGCGTGATCACCGCCGGCAATTACGGGGCATTCACTGCCATCGCGCCGGCCACCTGGATCGAAATCTACGGTTATAACCTCGCCAACACGCGCTCGCAGACCTGGGCGGGCACGGATTTCAATGGCAACCAGGCGCCGACCGCTCTGGGGGGGACCTCGGCCTTCGTGGGGACTACGGTCACGGTGGCTGGGAAGCCCGCGTTCGTCGATTTCGTCAGCCCCGGACAGGTCAATGTCCAGGTGCCTTCCGGGGTTGCCGCCGGGCCGCAGCCACTGGTGGTCACGACGGCGGGCGGAAGCAGTCTCGCCTATACCGTCACCGTAAAAACAACGGAGCCGGGTTTGCTTGCGCCGCCATCGTTCATTATCAAGGGGTCACAGTATGTGGTGGCGCTATTCGCCAATACGCTCACGTATGTGCTTCCCGTTAACCTCGCCGGTGTGGTTACCTCGCGGGCCAGGGCGGGCGACACCGTTACGTTATACGGCATCGGCTTTGGCACGGTGACGCCGGACACCCCGGCGGGCCAGATTGTGCAGCAGACCAACGCGCTGCAGTCGGCGTTGCAGGTCTCTTTCGCGGGGATCCAGGCCACGGTGACGTACGCGGGCTTCGCGCCGGGCTACGTGGGCCTCTATCAATTCAACGTGGTGGTGCCGAGCGTCGCCGCCAGCGATACCGTTCCACTCACCTTTACGCTCGCAGGGGCCGCCGGCCCGCAGAACCTGGTGATCGCCGTGCAGAACTGATCGGTTGGTTCTAAGATGAGTCTGTGACCATCTATCGCGGCCGCCGTGCGGCGGCAATCGAAAACCAACACTTGCGTGTGACCGTGCTGCAGGAAGGCGGGCACATCGCCGAAATCCTGGACAAGGAGACCGGCATCAATCCTTTGTGGACGCCGCCATGGCGCACGAGCGAGCCCTCGGCATTCGGCCCCGGTGTGTACGCCGAATACGGCGATGGCGTGGAGAGCAAACTGCTCGCGGGCATCATGGGACACAACCTGTGCCTGGATATATTCGGCGGACCCTCGGAGGAAGAGTTCGCCGCGGGCATCACGGTGCACGGCGAAAGCTCGGTGGCGTCCTACGAGATGGACGAATCCGGCGGCGGGTTGACGTTGCGGGCGCGTTTTCCGCTGGCGCAGATCGCATTCGATCGGCGCATCGAATTGCACGGGCGCGCGGTGCGGATTCGGGAGAGCGTGGAGAATCTGACAGCGTGCGACCGGCCGATCGCGTGGACGCAGCACGTCACGCTGGGGCCGCCCTTTCTGGAGAAAGGCGTGACGCAATTCCGCGCGTCGGCGACGCGGTCGAAGGTGTCGGAGAGCGATTTCGGAGCGCACGATACGCTGTGCGTGGCGGCGGAGTTCGATTGGCCCGAGGCGCCGCGCCGCGACGGAGGCGTCGAAGATCTGCGGGTGCTCACCGGCGCCGCGTCTTCTTGCGCCTTCACCACGCATCTGATGGACCCCGAGCGCGAACAGGCGTTCTTCGCAGCGTTCGCTCCGGCGGCGCGCCTGGTGTTCGGGTACGTGTGGAAACAGGCCGATTTCCCGTGGCTGGGGATCTGGGAAGAAAATTACAGCCGCACGCACGCGCCGTGGAACGGCAGGACGCTGGCGCGCGGCATGGAATTCGGCGTGTCGCCGATTCCGGAATCGCGGCGGCAGATGGTGGATCGCGGCCAACTGTTCGGCGTTCCGGCATATCGCTGGCTGCCGGCCAGGGCGCGGCTGGAAGTGGAGTACGGCGTGGTGACGGCGCGGGCGGACGCGATTCCGGCAGTGCTGGAGATAGCGGAATAAAGCAAGACGCGGAAAAAACCTTTGGCCGCCGATGAACGCCGATAAACGCAGATGAAAAAGACAAAAATGCTTATCGGCGTTTATCGGCGTTCATCGGCGGCTCAATCACGCGTCCCGGAGTTGAAGAAACCTTGCGCATGGATGCGTGGCCCCGCAATACTAATTTGAATGGCACTGCTCGACGCCACGGACATCACCAAATCCTTCGCCGGCGTACAGGCGCTGAAGGGCGTTTCCTTTGAATTGCGTTCGGGTGAAGTGCACGCGCTGCTGGGGGAGAACGGGGCGGGGAAGTCCACGCTGATCAAAGTGATCACCGGCGCGGAAAAGCCCGATACCGGAACGCTCACAGTGGACGGCCACCCGGTTCTGCACCATAGCCCCGCCGCGGCGCGCGCGCTGGGGATCGCGGCGGTGTACCAGCAGCCCGCCCTGTTTCCCGACCTGACGGTGGAGGAGAATATCGCGCTGGCGCTGGAGAGCGCCGGGGTGTGGCGCCGCATCGACTGGCGGGCGCGGCGGCGGCAGGCGCGCGAGCTGCTGGAGCGCTCGGGAGCGGAGATCGCGCCGGAGCGGACGGTGGGCACGCTCAGCATGCCCGAGCAGCAACTGGTGGAAATCGCCAAGGCGATTGGCGCTCGGGCCAGGATCCTGATTCTGGACGAGCCGACGGCGTCGCTCACGGATCGCGAAGTGGAGCGCCTGTTTCGCGTGATCGGGACGCTGCGCGGCGAGGGTGCGGGCATCATCTATATTTCGCACCGGCTGGACGAGGTGGCGGCGATCGCGGACCGCGTCACGGTGTTGCGCGACGGGCAGACCGTCGCCACGCGCGACCTGTGCGACGTGGATCGCGGCGAACTGGTGCGGCTGATGGTGGGGCGCGACGTTCATGCCGTCTTTCCCAAGCGCGGCGTACCGATTGGCGAGATCGCGTTGCAGGCGCGCAATCTGGGATGCCGCGCGGCGGGAATTCACCATGTCACGTTCGCCGTGCGGCGCGGCGAGATCCTGGGGATCGCAGGATTGGTGGGGTCGGGGCGGACCGAGCTGGCGGAGACGCTGTTTGGCCTGAGGCCCTGCGATGACGGCGCGATCATGTTGCGGGACTCCGTGATGCGGATCGACTCGCCGGCGGAGGCGATCCGCAGGAAGATGGGTTATCTGCCGGAGGACCGGCGGCAGCACGGCGTGGTGTTGGAGATGCCAGTAGCCGCCAATGTCAGCCTGGCCCACCTGGACGCGGTAACGCGGCACGGGCTGATCGACGCCGCGCTGGAACGCAGCCTGGCGCGCAGTTACGTGGAGCGCCTGCGTATCAAGACGCCCTCCCTCTACACGGAGACGGGGTCGCTTTCCGGCGGGAATCAGCAGAAGGTCGCGGTGGCGCGCTGGCTGGCCATCGACCCCGAGGTGCTGATACTGGACGAGCCGACGCAGGGCGTGGATATCGGGTCGAAATCGGAGATCCACCAGATCATGGTGGATCTGGCGGAGCGGGGAATGGCGATTGTCATGATCTCTTCGGAGCTGCCGGAGATACTGGGGATGAGCGACCGGATCGCGGTCATGCACGCAGGGACGATCGCGGGCATTCTGTCGCGCGCGGAAGCCACGCAGGAGAGGATTCTCGCCCTGGCGCTGGGGCATTCCTGATGCTGGAACGCCATCGCAGGGAGATTTCGCTGATCGTCGCGATTCTCGGGATCGGCGTGGTGCTGGCGGTGGCGGCGCCGGGATTTTTCACCTTCGCCAACCAGCGCGACCTGATGCTGGCTAACATGCCGGTGCTGATTGTGGCGCTGGGCATGGTGCTGGTGATTCTCACGGGGCAGATCGATATCTCGGTGGGCTCGCAGTTCGCCATCTGTAGTGTCGCCACAGGAGTGTTCGCGCGCATGGGGCTGCCTACGCCGCTGGCGGGCGCGGCCGCGTGCCTGGTGGGCGCGCTGATGGGCGGGATCAATGGCGCGCTGGTGGCGTGGGTGCGGATTCCTTCGATTGTGGTGACGCTGGCCACGATGGTGGCGCTGCGCGACGGGTTGCGTTGGGTGACGCAAGGCGCGTGGGTGCAGAATCTGCCGCCGGGGTTCCAGTGGTTCGGACAATCGCAGGCTGCGAGCGAACTGATTACCGCCGGCTGTGCGGCGATGCTCGTGGTGGGCATGAATTGGGGGCTGCGCAATCTGGCGGCGGGACGCGTGGTGTACGCCACCGGATCGAGCCCCGATGCGGCGCGGTTGGCGGGGATCAATCCGCGCCTGGTGGTGTTCGCGGTGTTCGTGCTGACGGGCGCGCTCACCGGCTTCGCCGCGGTGTTCAACGCGGTGCGCTTCCTGCAGATTCCGAGCAACGCGGGAATCGGGCTGGAATTGAAAGTGATCGCCGCGGCGGTGGTGGGCGGCGTGGCGATTGCGGGAGGACGCGGCACGATTGCCGGAATGCTGCTGGGGCTGTTGCTGCTGGGTGCGATCGGCCCGGCGCTGACGTTCCTGGGGTTCAGCGCGTATTGGGAACGGGCGATCGAGGGCGGGATTATTCTGGCGGCGGTTTCGATGGATGCGGTGCGCGTCCGCACGGGGAAACATGCTCGGCGAGCGTAGGCCGTGGCGCGAGATCTGCTTCCCCAACGGGGAGTGGGTGCTGGCGCTGGCGCTGGCGGTGGAACTGGCCATCTTCGCCGCCATCGGCGAAAACTTTTTCACCTTGGCGAATTTCTTCGAAGTGGTGCGCCTGAGCGTGGAACTGGGTCTATTGGCGCTGGCCATGACGCCCATCATGATCACCGGGGGAATCGATCTATCGGTGGGCTCCATCATGGGCCTTTCGGCGGTGGTGTTCGGCGCCCTATGGCGCGACGGAAGCTGGCCGATTCCGGCGGCGGCGGGCGCGGCGCTCGTTTTGGGGTGCCTGGCGGGGGGGGTGAACGCGGTGCTGATCACCAGGCTGAATCTGCCGCCGCTGATTGTCACATTGGGTTCGATGTCGCTGTTCCGCGGCATCGCCGAGGGGATCACCAGGGGCGCGGAGAATTATTCCGGCTTTCCAGCGGGGTTTCTGCGGCTGGGGCAGGGCTACCTGGGCGGCGTGGTGCCGGTGCAGTTTCCGATTCTGCTGGCGGCGATTGCGGCGTACTGGGTGCTGCTGCATCGTTCCGCCATCGGGCGCACGCTGTACGCGGTCGGTTTCAGTCCGGGCGGTGCGCGCTACGCGGGCATTCCCGTGCGGCGGCGGGTGGCGCTATTGTACTTTCTATCCGGCGCGGTGGCGAGCGTGGCCGCCATCATTTATGTAGCGCACCTGGGACAGGCGAAATCGGACGCGGGGACGGGCTACGAACTGGCGGCGATCACGGCGGTGGTGTTGGGCGGCACGAGCGTCTTCGGCGGGCGCGGGACGATCTGGGGCACGGTGCTGGGGCTGTTCGCGATTTCGGTGTTGCAGAACGGATTGCGGCTGGCGGCGCTGCCCTCCGAGATGACGGGCGTGCTGACGGGTGTGGTTTTGTTGTTGACGATCGGGCTGGGGCGCCTGCGGGGGCGCGCCCGGCATAAGGAAGCGACGAATGACGAGGCTGATGCAATGAAAAATTCCCAACTTGCGATCCTGTGCTGCGCGGTGGTCGGCGGATCGCTGATCGTGGCCGGCACGAATGTCTGGCTGGTGCGCAGCTTGCGGCCGGCGGATGGCGTGCTAGGGACGACCACGGCGAGGACTCTGGCGAAACCCGGCAAGCGGCCGGTGGTCGCCATGATGCCGAAAGCGAAGGGCGACCCATACTTTATGAGTTGCCGTCCGGGCGCGGAAGAAGCCGCCAAGGAATTGGGCGTGAACTTGATTTGGGACGGACCCACGGGGCTCGACGCGGCCAAGCAGAACGAAGTCGTGGAAGGCTGGATCACGCGCGGGGTGGATGCCATCGCGGTCGCGGTGGAGAACTCCGCGGGGATTTCGACGGTGCTGCGCAAAGCGCGCGCGCGCGGCATCAAGGTGGTGACGTTCGATGCCGATGCGGCGGAGGACGCGCGCGATTACTTCATCAACCAGGCGACGCCCGAGGGGATCGGCTACACGCTGGTGGATGAAGGCGCACGGTTACTGGGCGGCAAGGGCGAGTTGGCGATTATCACCGGCCCGCTGTCCGCGGCCAATCAGAACGCCTGGATGGATTTCATGCGCAAGCGGGTGGCGGAGAAGTATCCGGAGATGAAGGTGGCGGCGATGCGGCCGAGCGATGACGATCGCGACAAGGCGTTCGTGGAGACGCAGACGATTCTCAAGGTCTATCCGAAGGTGAGATTGATTGTCGCGATTTCGGCGCCGGCTGTGCCGGGATCGGCGGAGGCGGTGCAGCAGGCGGGGCGCAAAGATGTTTTCGTGATCGGGCTTTCGCTGCCGAACCTCTGTAAGCGGTACGTGCACGATGGCGTGGTGCAGGCGGTGGTGCTGTGGAATACGAGGGATCTGGGCTACCTGACGGTCACCGCGGCGGCGCTATTGGTGGAGGGCCGCACGGGCAAGGACTCGCTGCAAGCGGGACGGCTGGGGACGGTGGAAGTACGGGGGACGCAGGTAATTTTGGGGAAGCCCTTCATCTTTAATAAGGGAAATATCGATCAGTACGATTTCTGAAGTGGGGCAGGCGGACCCGGCATTGGGGTTAAGTTAAGATCTGGTGGACCGATTCCTGGCGGGCTTCGCAAGAGCGGTCGGCTGTTCCTAAACGCTACGGCGTTACCCGTGGGTAATATGGGCTACTAGCCTTAGCCTAGCTCGCCACTGAAAGGCGGGCGGCGCCGTCGACCGGAGGGTATTCCGCGCTAGAGGCTGTCCCCCAAGAAGGACCGTCGCTCGCGGAATGGGCGATAAGAGCGATCCCTTTCCTATTGAGTTACCGAGAGGGCGAGGCCGGCCTGGCTGCGTATACCATTGACTTCTACGCTCACGGCGACTTGTTGGGGCAGCGGAAAATTCGAGGGCGCGGGGACCTGGACGGAGATCTGGTAGACATTGCCCGGGAGGGTGCCGAACGGGCCTGTCACGGTTGCCATTGTGTTGGCCTCGACGCCGTCGATGTACACGTCGGGGGGCGATGCGCCGACGCCGGTGGCGCAAATGGTTACGGTTGAGCCTTGCTTGGCGGGGTTGTCCGAGGAATTGAGTGTGCCATCGGCGTTGAGGATGTATCCCTGACCGACGCCGCTGCCATCGGTGGAATAGATGCCGGGTGCAGCGGCAAGCACCGCCGCGAGAAACGGATTCGAGCGATTGCCGCCCGATTGCACCGTGACGGTGGCGGCGCCGGTTACTACGAAATCGGTAGGCAGCATGGCAGTGAGCACGGTGGAAGTCTGCGACAGCAACGGGAGCGGGATGTCGTCGACCAAAAGGGTGGCGTCGGCAGCGAATGCTACACCCTGCACCTGGAAGACGGCGCCGGGCGAAAGCGCGACGCCCAGTTGGCTGGCAGCATTCACGACGCCATCGATGCGCGGCGCGGCGGGGAGTACAGCGGCCTTCACCACGAAGCTCTGGAACGTAGTATCGGAAGGATAGAGACCGCTGAAAGAGCCGCCCTCGGAGAAATAGTACGGTGGGTTCTCGGTGGCCCCGGCGAAGAACACGCCGCCATCGCCACCAGGGCGCGACGGAATCACCTCACGCACGGTGAAGGTGCGCGTGTCGCCGGCGAAGGTGGCCCATTGCAGGGTCGAGAGATTGGGCGTTAGCTTGGCGATCCAGCCCGTTGCGGGGGAGAAGGAGCCTTGCGCCGGACCGCGCGAAGGGAATGCCTTGGAGTACGTCGCCCCCCCGGCGAGGATGTTGCCATCGGTATCCGGGGCAAGAGCCAGGGTCATGTCCGGCGCTTCGCCGGCGAGCAGCGTGGAGGCCAGCGTGTGGAATTGGGAATCGAAACGGGTAATGAAAGCGTGTCCATCGCCGTCGTTGCCGCGGTTTCCGGGAAGGACGGGAACCGGCGGCGGATTGGTCTGGAAGGCGCCTTGGGTGGTGGGAAATGGCGGTGCGCCTCCAACGAAGCTGGTGACGGCGGTCTGGCCCCCCGCATAGATGTTGCCGACGGAATCCGCGGTGACGGCCCAGACAGTTCCCGGAAGAGTGGAGGAGCCGAGCAGCGACGAGCCATCGCCCGACATGCGATAGACCTTCCCGCCACCTCCAAGAAGGATGCCGCCATCGGGCGATAAGGCCAGGGTCGACGCATATTCATTCTGGCTGCCGATGTAAGTGGAAAAGACCAGCGTTGCGCCGGCGGCATCGAACTGCGTGAGGAAGGCGTTGATGGGCGGCGGAGGCGAAGGTCCGATGCCAATGCCAGGCGGATAGCTGCCCTGAAATGTGGTCTGATACGCTCCGGAGGTCACGGGCAAACCGCCATAGGTCAGCCCGGCAATAAGGACGCGGCCGGCGCGGTCGACAGCGATGGCGTTGGGGATGCCGCCACTGAAGCCGGTCGAGTATGCCAGCGAGCCATCGGGATTCAGCTTCACGACGAAAACGCCACCCCACGTGACGGGGGCATAAGCGCCGGCGGTAGCCGGAAAGTCCGTGGAGTAAGTCGTACCGGTTACATAGACAGAACCCGAGGCATCCACGGCCATGGCACTGGCTTCGTCGTCGGACGCGCCGCCGATATAAGTCGAGTAGAGGATGTTGCCTTGCGGATCGAACTTAGTGACGTAGATATCGGCGGAGATCTGCGATCCGACAAAAACATGTCCCCCGGCCACGGCGAGCGCGGTGACACCCGACACCGCCGGTCCGATGAGCGAGGTGGTGGTGAAGCCGTCGGTGCTGGCAAGGATTTTGGGGCCGAAGCCGAAATAGAGCGTACCAGTGGACGGATCGGCGGCGAGACGGCACACCGCCGACGAGTAACTGTACTTACTGGACCAGGTGTTTCCGCCGTCAGTAGATTGAAAAAGGCCGCCGCCGTAATCGCTGCAGGTGTAGAGAGTACCGGGATGACGGGGATCGAACAGGATGGAATCGGCCTCGTATTGGTACGCGGGCTGCGGGAGCGCGGCGAAGGTGAGGGCATCGTCCGTGCTCTTCTCGATGGATTGCAGGGTGCCGAGGTAGACGACGCCGGGCGTGTTGGGGTCGAAGGCAAGATCGCGGATGCCCAATTGACCGCTGTAATAGGAATTGGTCTGCCATGTGGCCCCACCATCGGCGCTGCGGGCGAGACCGGTGAAGGTGTCGGCCAGGATCACGCCGGAGCGGGGATCGACCCAGATGTGGTAGACGTAGAGGCCGCCATCGGTGTAGGCGGTGATGCCGTTGTTAATGGCGGTCCAGTTGGCGCCGGTGTCGCTGCTCTTATAAATGCCGTTGCCGTAGGTGCCGGCGTAGAGGACTTTGCTGGCCGCCGGATCGACGGTGACGGAGTGGACGCGCGCGGGAAGGGCGGTGAGCACGGCCCAGGTGGCGCCGGCATCGGGGCTGCGAAACATGCCCTGGATGCTGGTGGCATAGATGGTGTTGGGGTTGCGCGGGTCGGAACTGATCCATTCCGTGGAACTGAGGCCGGATTGATAGAGGTTCTGCCACTGCGCTCCGGGGCCATTGATGCGAAACAGGCCGGAGCCGCCGGGGTGGGACTGGAGCGCGGACTGCGTGGGGAAGTCGGTGGAGGTGGTGTTGCCGGCTACGTAGATGCTGCCTTGAGAATCGCCGGCGAGGCCAGCTACGGTTTGGCCTTGCGAGCCGCCTATTTGACGAATCCATTGGAAGGAAGCTGACTGGCTGTGAAGGTGACAGACCAGTACTAGGGGAAGCAGGAACCGTGGCATGTTAGCGTATGGATGCATCCGTGAAACCACGGCTCGGCCTGTGTTTTCAACACGATCGTTCGGGTGGTGTGTCATTTCGGTACAGCGATAGTGCCATCTACACTACACAAGCCCATCGAATGCCTACAACACTTTGCGAAGGCGAGTCGAGTAGCGGTGGCTTTGGCTGTTAGGACGAGCCGAATTTTAGCCTTGGTCTTGCTTCCAAAGGCGACGAACCCGAAACGCTAGCCGTAGTCGGTCCTGCCTTGTCGCCAAGGATTTACCGATTCCGGGCCAGAACAGCCATCGCACCGGCAATTCAGCACCGATGTGGCGCCGGAGCTTATTCTAACGCCTATGGGCGAACCCAAAGGGTACCCCGCCTGCCCAACCGGCTGGCGTTACGGTACGCTGAAAGAGAGGGAACGACATGTCGACCCGGAACAACGTTCACGTGTCGGACGAATTGCTGGCCGAACTGCAATTGAAGGCGCTGGCCGCGGGCAAGACCGTCGATGAACTGACCGAGGAAGCCCTGCGAAAAGGGCTTGAGAAACAGTCCTGGCAGGAGCTGCTCGCGTACGGTCTTCAAACTGGCCGTGAATCGGGCTACACCGAAGCCGATGTGCCCGATATCGTCAAGGCGCGGCGCAAAATCATCGCATCCGAAAGGCGCTGAGTGCGCAGCGCCACCTTCGATACAAACATCTACGTGTCGGCTCTGGAATTCGGCGGCGTTGGTGCGCGCCTGCTCGGCATGGCCCGCGCCGGGGCGTTCCGCATCGACGTGTCTGATGCAATTCCGGATGAAGTGGTGACGGTGCTGCGGGACGACTTTTGATGGGGCGGATATAGGCTGCACTTCGCGCGGGAGCATGGTGCCGCAGAGCGGGCCCGAGCAGTAACCAGGCATCGCGTTCTACCCCGTCCGGCGGGAGGAGTCGCGGATTTTCAACGTGGCGGGGAAGCGGACGGTGATGGATTCGGTTTGCGTGGCCACGCCTTCGATGCGGTCCAGCAGAATCTGCGCGGCGCGGAAGCCGATATCGTAGGCGGGTTGCACCACGGTGGTAATCGAAGGCGTGAACAGGTCGTCCACGGTGAGCTCGTCGAAGGTGGCGAAGGCGATATCGCGCGGGGTGTGGAGGCCGCAATCGCGAAACGCGCGCAGGACGCCGAGGGCGGTGGGGCCGTTGGTGCAGAAGACGGCATCGGGGCGGGTGGCGGGATTGGAGAGCCGCCCGCGGCAGATCGCAGCCACGTCTTCCGGGCGGAAATTGCCGTGCCAGATCAGATCTTCATCCACCGCGATACCGGCGCTGACGAGCGCCTGCTTGTATCCCTGGAGGCGGCGGCGTTCGTTCTTGAGCTCGATGGCGCCGGTGGCGATGGCGATACGCCGCGCGCCCATGGCGATCAGGTGCGCCACGCCCATCTCCGCCGCGGAAACGTCTTCCACGGAGACCGAATCCACCGGGACGCGGTCGGGAATGCGGTCCAGGCACACCACGGGGATGGAGGCGTCGAGGATACGGGTGAGTTGGTGGAGCGGTGTAGGGGCGGCGGCGATGACCAGCAGAATTCCCTCCACCCGCTGCGACCGCAACAGCGAGAGCAGTTCCCTCTGGCGCTCGCCATCGTCATCCGAGTTGACGGCAATGAGGGAGTAGCCGCGCTGGCGGGCGGCGGATTCGGCGCCGCGAATCAGTTGCGGAAAGAACGAGATGGTCATGTCGGGGACGATGATCCCGAGCGTCTGTGTCTTGCTGGTCTTCAGACTGCGCGCGACATGGTTGGGATGATAGTTGAGATCGCGGATGGCGGCCTGCACCTTGAGGCGGAGCGGTTCGGAAACTGGAACCGATCCCGTGATCACGTGGGAAACCGTGCCCACGGACACGCCCGCGATTTCGGCCACCTTCTTGATGCTGGGCATGCCGTGAGGCTACAGTTTCTTGAGCCGGATATTGCGCACTTCGATCTTCATGGGCGGTCCCCTGTGGACCTGGATGCCGATCAGGCCTTCGAGTTTGCGCCCAACGGTATCGTCATCGATCAGCATGCTGGTGATGCGGCCGTTGAGCATCTGAATGATGGTGTTGCCGCGGGCGATTAAGTGGAGATCGTTCCAGTCTTCGCCTTTGATCAGTCTCTTCAACTCCTCGCTATCGCCGACGGAGCCGACGAGCGCGGGTTTCTTGCCCTCGCCGATATAGGAGAACTGTCCGCGCATGGCGAGGAAGCCGCGCCCGCGCTCTTCGTAGATCTGGCCGGTGTACTGCTGCTCGCCATCCATATCGGCCTGGTAGCCCTTCATGGCGAATTTGATATTGGGGAGCTCGATGCTGCGGAACTGGATGCCGCTGTTGAAGCCGGTCAGCTTGAACTGGAGCTTCAATTCGAAATCGGCCGGACTGCCGCCGCGCCAGATGAGAAAGGTGTTCTGTACGGGCTGCTTGTCGGTGGCGGTCTGGCCGACGATGGCGCCGTTTTCGATGCGCCAGAACTTCGGATCGCCATCCCAGCCGGCCAGCGATTTGCCGTCGAAGATGGGCTGATAGCCGGTTTCCTCGATGGGGGGAATCATGGGGCCGCGTCCGGCGCCGCGTCCCGCGTTGGCGGGTGGCTGTTGTGCGTACAACGCGCCGGCGGCGATCACAATTGCCGTGAGTTGCGCGCGTAGGATCATTTTGCCTCCTGTGGTGTGCCCACCTTGACCCAACTACGGTTGGCGGCGGATGCCAGTACGGCATCGGTAACATAGTCGGTGCGCAGCCCCTCGCGGAAGGTCGGGACCGCATAGCTGCCGGTGGCCGTGCCCGAGAGGAAATCGGCTGCCTGGTGGATGAACGTGTGCTCGTAGCCGATTTGCAACCCGGGAACCCACCAGTTCTTCATGTAAGGGTGGTCGCTATCGGTGATGTGGATGCTTTTCCAGCCGCGCAGGCGGCCTTCGTCGCGGTGATCGAAGTACTGCAGCCGGTGCAGATCGTGCAAGTCCCAGAAAATGGACGCATGCTCCCCGTTGATTTCCAGGGTGTAGAGGGCCTTGTGGCCGCGGGCGTAGCGCGTAGCCTCGAAGGTGGCCAGCGAGCCGTTGGCGAAGCGCGCCAGAAAGAGACTGGCGTCGTCGATGGTCACGGGCTCTACTTTCCCGGTGAGGTTGTGCTTGCGGCTCTTAATGAATGTCTCGGTGGTGGCGGTGACTTCGGTGATGCCGCCATTGAGCCACATGGCGGTATCGATGCAGTGGGCCAGCAGATCGCCGGTCACCCCGCTGCCGGCCACGGCGGCGTCGAGACGCCAGAGGCTGTCGCCGCCCTGCGGAAGGGCGGAAGAGATCGTCCAATCCTGAAGGAATTTGGCGCGATAGTGGAAGATGCGGCCGAGGCGTCCTTCGTCGATGAGTTGTTTGGCGAGCATGACGGCGGGGACGCGGCGGTAGATGTACCAGGCCATGTTACGCACGCCGGCGGCTTCCACGGCCTGGACCATGCCTTCGGTTTCGGCGGCGCTGCGGCTCAGCGGTTTTTCGCAGCTCACCATCTTGCCGGCCTTGGCGGCCGCGATGGCGATTTCGGCATGGGTGTTGTTGGGACTGACGATATCAATCAGATCGATATCCGGAGACTCGACGACCTTATGCCAATCGGTCTCCCAGGACTCATATCCCCATTTGGCGGCGAAGTCCTTGGCCAATGGCGCGTCGATGCCGCAGATGGTCTTGAGAACCGGCTGGTACGGCACGTCGAAAAAGTGGTTGACCTGGGAGAAGGCGTTAGAGTGGGTCCGTCCCATGAACCCGCAGCCGATCATTCCGATGTTGAGTTTCTTCATGTTAGTTCCATCCGTGCGCGTTGCGCACCGCAATCATCACCCGCAGCACGTCTTCCCACGTTTTGGGATCGAGCATGACGGAGTTGGGGAACATGCAGCCATCCCAGCAAACATGTTTGACAGCGCGCGTGGGCTGGCCATCGGCGCCGCGCAGCCAGGCGCCGGAGTCGCGGACGATATCGAGTCTGCCGTTGGGGTCGTTGGGCAGGCAGTGGCGGCCGGTCTTGTCGTGCGAGCCCGAGCCCTTGACGGTGCCATCGTTCTGTGCCACGTGGAAATCGATGGTCCAGGGGCGCAGAGCGGCGGCCATCTTGGCGTAGGCTTCGTGGAGGCGTTCGGTCTGGCTCCACTCGAAATCGTCGGGCAGGAGGCGATCTTCGGGAGCGTTGAAGCCCATGGTGAAGAGCATGGTGTGCGCCATGTCGGCCTGGAATCCGACGGTTTTGGGGCGATCCACCATTTCGAGCAGTTGCACGTTCTGGCGCCAGCTATGCATGCCGGCCCAGCAGATCTCGCCTTCGGCGGCGAGCCGCTCGCCGAAGCTCTCGGCGATGGTGGCCGCTTCGCGGAAGGTCTCGGCGATGCGCTTGGTGCCGGCGGCGGGGTCCTTGGCCCAATCGGCGGCGCTGGCGGCGGAATCGATGCGCACGATACCGTATGGGCGAATTTTGAGATCGCGCAGCTTGCGGCCGATGCGGCAGGCTTTCTCCACCTGGGTGAGGAAGCGGGCGCGCTCGGCGGCGTCGCCCATGGCGGAGCCGCCGCCCGTGGGCGGCCAGACGGGGGCGACCAGAGATCCGGCGCGCAGTCCTTTGGAGGCGAGTTTCTCGGCCAGGCGGGCGAGATCGTCATCCGAAGAATCGATGTCGGTGTGCGGCAGGGAGAGGAAAAGATCGACGCCATCGAAGCCCACGCCATCCACGCGCGCGGCGGCGGTGAGATTGAGCATGGTATCGAGGCCGATGGGCGGTTCGGAATCGGGACCTTTTCCGACCAGCCCCGGCCACATGGCGTTGTGCAGGGCAGGGAAGGCGTGAGGAGCGGTAGCGTTCATGGGTATCCCCCTCGGCGTTAGCGGCCGATTGGCATCGCTTTGAAACGTCTCAAGCTCTGTTAGGGTATATCAGCGCACGGGGGTTGTCAATGGAGAGTCTTGACATGAAGCGCATTGCCCCTGGCCCCCATCCGCGGCGGGTGCTATAAAGGAATCGGAATCGCTGAAATCGCCGGAGCAAGAGCCATGCGCATCGGCCCACAACACGGTATCACCCGCAGGGGTCTCCTCGCAGGCGCACTGTCCAGCGCCTGCCTGGCCGGCGCTTCCCCCGAGAAGTCCAAAGTCGTCATCGCGCGCGATCCGGCGCTCCGTGCCGCCGGAGGCTCACCCGATTCCGCCCGCGTCTTAAGGGTGCTCGATCGGGCCGTGCAGACGTTCTACGGCGGCGATTCATCGCTCGACGCCTGGAAGAAAGTGGCGCGGCCCGGCGAAGTGGTCGGCCTGAAGGTGAACTGCCTTTCCGGCAAGGGCGCGGCCACCAATCCGGTGCTGGTGGAAGCCCTCTGCGAGCGCCTGCAGCAAGCCGGGATTGCGCAGAAGGACATTGTCATCTGGGACCGGCTGAACTCCGACCTGGAAAGCGCCGGATACCGCGTGGCCTCCCGCAAGGATCGCATCCGCTGCATCGGCAACGATTCCGCCGGCTACGATACCGACCTGGCGGTTTATGGCAGCGCCGGCAGCCTCCTTTCCAATACCATGGCACACACCTGCGATGCGGTGATCAACCTGCCCGTGCTCAAGGACCACGGCATCGTCGGGGTGACGCTGGCGCTCAAGAACCTGTTCGGCGCGATTCACAATCCCAACAAGTACCACGTGAACGCGGGCGACCCCTACGTGGCGGACGTCAACATGTTCCCGCTCATCCGGCGAAAGGTGCGGCTGACCATCTGCGATGGCTTGACGGCCCAGTATGAAGGCGGACCTTCCTACATGCCGCAATGGTCGTGGCCCTATAACGGCGTGATGGTGGCGCGCGACCCGGTGGCGCTGGACTACACGGGCTGGCAGATTCTGGAACGAAAGCGGGCGGAAAAGGGGATGAAGCCCCTGCGGGAGTTGCACCGCGAGCCGCTCTATATCGCCACGGCGGCGGACGCCGGCCACCGGTTGGGGACGAACGATCCGAAGCTGATCGACGTAGTGGAGGTGTGAGGCGATGGATCGCAGGGTTTTTCTTCAGGCGCTGACGCTTCCGTGTTTCGCGGCGGCCGCGGCGGAGTCCGATGCCCGGTTCACCATCGAGGCGCGCTTCTACGAAAAGCAGCCATACAAAAAGATCAAGTGCAAGCTGTGCCCGCGCGAGTGCGTGATCGACGACCACGAACGCGGCTATTGCGGCGTGCGCGAAAACCGCGGCGGCACGTACTACTCGCTGGTGTATGCGCGCGTGTGCGCCGCGCACGTCGATCCCATCGAAAAGAAGCCGCTGTTCCATTTCCTCCCCGGCAGTACGGCATTCTCGGTGGCCACGGCGGGCTGCAACGTCAACTGCAAGATGTGCCAGAACTGGGACATCTCGCAGTTCCGCCCGGAACAGGTAACCAGCACGTTCCTTGCGCCCAAGGAGCTGGCCGCGCGATGCCGCCAGGCTCCGTGCGCTTCCATCGCCTACACCTACAGCGAGCCTACGGTCTTTTGCGAATACGTGCTGGATTGCGCGGAGGCCGGCCGCGCCGCGGGGGTGAAATCCGTGGTCATCAGCGGCGGCTATATCCAGCAGGAGCCGCTGAAACAGTTGTGCCGCCGCGTGGACGCCATCAAGATCGACGTCAAGGGCTTCACCGAGAAATTCTATAAAGAGGTTGTGAACGGCGAACTCAAGCCGGTGCTGGACGCGCTAGCGACCATCCGCAAGCTGGGCACCTGGACCGAGGTGGTCTACCTGGTGATACCGACCTTGAACGATTCCGACGAGGAGTTCCGCGGCCTCGCCCGCTGGGTCAAGGCGGAACTGGGCCGCGATGTCCCGCTGCACTTCTCGCGCTTCCATCCCGAGTACCTGTTGAAGAACCTTCCGCCCACGCCCTTGCCGACGCTGGAACGCGCCAAGGCCATCTGCGATGCCGAAGGTCTCCAGTACGTGTACATCGGCAACGTTCCCGGCCATCCGGCCGAGAACACCTGGTGCCCGAAATGCCGCCGCGTCGTGGTGGAGCGCGCCGGTTTCACCGTCAAGGCGGTACACCTCGACGGGGGCAAGTGTAAGTTCTGCCAGCAGGTTATCCCAGGCATTTGGGGTCGCATATGAAGATCTGGACTTTCGGTATCGTCGCGTTGTCCGTGGTAGCCGGCCTCCTTCTGGTGGAAGGAGCTTCGCGCGGCGGCGGACAAGCGCCCAAGATCCGGCCACCGGCGGTGGCCGGGTCGTTCTATCCAGCCGACCCGAAGGAACTGGGGAGCATGTTCGACGGCGTCCTGGCGAAAGCGGCGCCCACGCCGCTGGAAAACGTGGTGGCGCTGGTCGCGCCGCACGCGGGCTATCCTTATTCGGGTCCGGTGGCCGCGTACTCCTATGCGTTATTGAAGGGCCGGAAATACGACCGCGTGGTGGTGATTGCACCCTCGCACTACGAAGCCTTCGGGTTCTCGTCGGTGTATGACGGCGCGGCCTACACGACCCCCTTCGGCCAGGTTCCGGTGGACCAGGCCTTCGCCGCCAAACTGGCCAAGGCTAGCCCGCTGATCAAGCTTTCGGGGGCCGGCCATACGCCGTCCGCCGACCGCCCGGAGCATGCCCTCGAGGTCCAACTACCCTTCCTGCAACGGGTGATCGGGCAGTTCCAGCTTGTGCCCATCATCATGGGAGATCAAAGCTACGATGCGTGCCGCGCCCTGGGCGTGGCGCTGGCCAAACTGGTGGCGGGGACGAACACGCTGATCGTGGCCAGCTCCGACCTCTCTCACTATCACACCTACGATGAGGCGGTGAAACTCGACCATAAGACGCTGAAGGCCATCGAGGAGTACGATTACTTCGACCTGTCGCGCAATCTCGAACTGCGCGTCTGGGAAGCGTGCGGCGGAGGGCCGATCGTGGCCACCATGATCGCCGCCGAGCGGTTGGGCGCTACCCAGGCCAAGCTGTTGCACTACGCCAATAGCGGCGACACCGCCGGCGACCACAGCCGCGTGGTCGGTTACGGCGCCGTTGCCCTGGTGAAGGCCGCGGGCGCCGCCAAGAGCGGCGAGGCGCCGTTTTCCCTGAGCCGGGTGGAGAAGGATGCACTGCTCAAGATCGCGCGCAATTCGGTGGAAAGCTCGGTGCGCAACGGCAAGCAATATGAGTGCTCCACCGGCGGGTTGGAGGCGCTGGAGCGGGAGCGCGGGGCGTTCGTCACGCTGACCAAGAACGGACAGCTCCGCGGCTGCATCGGATATGTGGCGCCGCTCAAACCCCTGTACCTCACGGTGCGCGACGTGGCTCAGTTGGCGGCGCTCCGGGACACGCGCTTCCGCCCGGTCACCGCCAGCGAACTGGGCGATCTGCAGTACGAGATCTCGGTTTTGTCCCCCTTGCACCACGTCGGGGATGTGCAGGAGATCCGCATCGGGCAGCACGGCTTGCTGATCCACACCAGCAGCCACGAGGGCTTATTGCTGCCGCAGGTGGCGAGCGACGAGAAATGGGACCGGGCCACGTTGCTGGAGCAGGTTTGCTACAAGGCCGGCCTCACGGGACGCGCCTGGCAGAGCGCCGACGCCGATCTGTTCCGGTTCACCGCCCTGGTGTTCGGCGAGCGCCCGCGGGTGGATGCGCGAGCATGGCCAGCGCTGCCGCCGCTAAGCTCACCATCGCCGATAGCAGCGCCGTTTTGAGAAAGCCGAATACCGGCACCAACCACACGCTGAACAGAATCGCGCCCAGGCACGAGCCCATGAGGTCGAGCGCATAGAGCGTGCCGGGACGCGGCGCCAGCGGAGCGCCTGTCTCGGTTCCACCGAAGAAAATGCGGCTGGCCAGCGCGAACTCGAATCCGCCCAGCGTGCCGGAGGCGAGCGCCAGGGCGGGAAATGCGATCTGGCTCCCCAGCAGGCTGGATGCAGTGCCGGCTCGGGCGATCGCCTGGAACAGGGCGAGCAGAACGAGCGGCGCCGCCGCGGATAATACCTGCGTGCAGGCCAGGGCGGTCATGCCGAGTGGCGCGGGACGGGGAAAAGGTGCGCGCGGCCACGACGATGTCGTGGTGGAATGGGCTGGGAAACCTGGGGGCAAGAGAGTCCGAGCGTCGCTCGGATTGGCAGGCTGAAGCCTGCCCCACCAAGAAGCCTGCCCCACCAAACCGAGCCAGGCGCCCAGCGCCATGCCCGCCATGAAAGCCGCGATGAGCAGGGCGAGTTGCTGGTAGACGTAGCCGTACACCGCCTGGAACGCCAATAGCAGCAGCATCTCCAGCCCGATCATGGCGAACCCCGTGGCAGCCGTGCAGAAGCCGGCCGCGAGTTGCCGCCGGCGACGCTGTTCTGTCAAGAAGCGCCCTGCCGCGATCAGGGCCGCCAGCAGCACGCCGAACACGGCCACCACGACTCCGAAATCGACACCGGCCATGGCGCGAAAAAGCCGGCGATAGCCCTGGTTGAACTGGCTGCTCCACAACGCGACGTCAAAATAGTACGCCACCGGCGCGAAGTCGCGGTTGACCGGCGTGGTTGCGCCGGGCCGAAGCTGCGTGTTCAGGTCGGCCATGCGCTCCGGCGTGAGGCGAAACGGGATGTAATATTCGCTCACGTAGCTGGTCTGGAGATGGCGCGCGTGCAGGCGCGCCAGCAGTTCGTCCGCGCCCGAGGCCAGCGTGCCGGCCTGCTGTGCCGCGAAGAAGTGGACCGTCTCGCCCGGGATCGCGATGACTTGCGGGAACACCGCCCGCAGGCTCTGCTGGATGGAGCGCAGGAATTGCGCCAGCTCCGCGCTCATGTAATCCTCCGACGACCGTAACTGGAAGGAGAGGAGACCCGTTGGTGTGAGCTTGCTCGACACCTCGCGGAAGAATTCCACCGTATAGAAGCGGTTCAGTTGGGCGTTTTGCGGCTCCGGCAGATTGACGATCACGACATCGAAGGTGGACGGCGTGGTTTTCAGAAACAGCCGCCCATCGGTTACGTGCACGCGCACCCGAGGGTCTGCCCGCAGGGCCAGCCACTCGTCGGGAAAGTACTCCCGCGCGAGGTCCAAAATGACGGGGTCGAGTTCCACGTAGTCCACCCGCTCGAGCGTGGGGTGCCGCAGGGCTTGCACGATGCTCCCGTTGAGCCCGCCGCCAATGAGCAGGAGACTGCGGGGCGACGGATGCTCCAGCAAGGCGTAGTGAACGGACTCTTCGGCAGCGGGCGGATCGGGTACGTTGAACAGGACCACGCCGTTCTCGTAAACGCTCCGGCTTCCTTCCGTGCCGACCACGGCCAGGCTTCCGTAAACCGAGTTGCGCGTGGCGACGAGGTGCTGACCGCGCCAGAAGCGCTCCTGGGAGATGGCTTCCAGGCGTTGCGGCCACCGGCAAGACCCGGCCAGGACGGCCATGCCGAGCAGTCCGCCCATGGCCGCGAAGCGCAGCTTCCGGGCCGCGATGGCGAGGCCGCACGCAGCCATCAGATTGAGCACGGCCAGCAGCCCGGCGATTTCGAGCGAGTTCCAATAGCGGATCAGCACCAATCCGGCCAGCACGCCGCCGCCCGACGATCCCACGGCTTCCCACAGGTAAACCGAACCGGTAGCCTCACCGGCGGACGTGGCGGCCGTGGTGGCGTAAACCCTGCTGCCCGCCGTGAACAGGGCTCCGGAAAGAATGCAGAGCGGGCCGAGGGTGGAGAACGCGGTGAGCAGCATGGGACCCGGCCCCAGAACCTCGCCCGGTACCGTCTGGAGAACGCCTTTTGCGGCACGCACCGCCAGGATCGTGCACGGCAGGATGGCAGCGATCAGCACCTGGATGCCGGCCATCAGGCGGCGCGGTTGCCGGGCGCGCGCGGCAAAGCGGCCGGCCACGCTGCTGCCCGCGGCCGTCCATAAGAGCCAGCTTGCGAGCATCAGCCCGATGGAGCTCTCGTTGCCATAGAACACCACCATCAGTTCGCGCAGCAGCACGATCTGGGCAATGGTGGCGGTGAAGCCAATCAGGACAAGAACTGCCCGAACTGGGAATCCGGCCTGCACATCTCCAGGATTAGACGTAAACTGGTCGTGAAGTCAAAGGCGCACCAGCCATGGATCCCGAAGCCACACCGGCGGGACGGCGCGAAGCCATGATCCAACTCCTTCGTTTGGGCGGAGTGGGCGCGGCGGCGGCCGGGCTTGGCGTGTGGCTGAACGGGCGGGGGCAGCGGCCCGCGGCGCCGGCGGCGGCCACAGTGCGCCCCAACTTTCGGATTCCAGCGGATCTGGCTCTCCCCGAAATGGTGGTCGTCCAGGGCGACGACCCCGCGCGCCTGGCGCGCCGCGCGATCCAGGAACTGGGAGGCATCCGCCGCTTTATTTCACGCGGCGACGTGGTGGTGATCAAGCCCAATGCCGCCTGGGACCGCACGGTCGAACAGGCCGCCAACACCAATCCGCTGGTGGTCGCCGAAGCGGTCCGGCTTTGCCTGGAGGCGGGCGCCCGGCGGGCCATTGTGACGGATGTGAGCATCAACGACGCGCGGTCCTGTTTCGCGCGCAGCGGCATTGCCGCCGCCGCCCGCGCGGCGGGCGCGGAAGTGGTGCTTCCCGAGGCGCGCCTGTTCCGCGAAGTCGATCTGCGCGGCGATGTGCTGACATCCTGGCCGGTGCTGGAGCCTTTTCTGAGCGCCGACAAGATGATCAATATTCCGATTGCCAAGCACCACAGCCTGACCGGCGCCACACTGGGGATGAAGAACTGGTATGGCATCCTGGGTGGCCCGCGTCAGCGCCTGCATCAGCAGATTCACGAAAGCCTGGTAGACCTGGCCGATTTTATGCGGCCGACGTTGACGCTCATCGATGCCTTCCGCGTGCTCCTGAGAAACGGGCCAGGCGGCGGGAATCCGGCGGATGTGGCTTTCAAGAAGACGCTGATTGCCGGAACCGATCCGGTGGCGCTGGACGCGTATGCCGCCAAGGCCTACTGGGACCTGGACTGGCAGACGCTGCGATATTTGAAGCTGGCCAGCGAGCGCCATTTGGGAACGCTGAATTTTGAGACTGTTCGAACGCGTTTTGTGGCGCTATGAGAGCGAACTTAACGACGGTGCCGTCTAAGCCTTCTTCGCATGAATCTGATCCCAAAGCGTGTGATACAACTCACGCACTTTTGCGTCAACGCCAAACTCCCTTGAAGGGTGATTCACTTGAATCAGCTTGATTGCATCGGCGTAGTCCTGAGCACGATCAATAGGACTTCCCATGTAGCTGGATAGCTTGAGGGAAATCAAGTCGTACAACGCGAGGATCTGCGGCTTGTCAGACACCTTCGTTGGCATTGGGAAACTGATTGGACCCGGGCCCACCTTGCCGCCACCGGGGAGTAGGGCAATCTCAACCTTACTTTCACGGTCGGTCACGGTCATCCTGGAGCCGGGGTTTGCCTTGAAGCCATTCATCGCCAGTTTCTCTCTAGCAAATTCAACATCCGGCACGATGATATCCACGTCTATCGTGAAGCGTGGATAACCGTGCTCTTGAACCGCGAACCCACCACAAACGTAGTGGGGAATGTGGAACAGTTTCAACACCTTCAAGGCTTTCAGAAGGGTCGTCTTGATATTGGTGGAGCCGCTGGATTCTCTCAACAATTCCGCCTGTTTAGTGAATTGTTCCAAGGTCTTCATGATACTCATTGCCAGCCGCCGCCCAAAGCCCGGTAGAACTCCACGTAGGAAAGCGATTCCTGGAGCCGCAATTGCGCCAGTGTGAGACGGGCCTGAAACAGATTGCGATCGGCATCGAGCACTTGCAGATAGCTGTCCAGGCCGCCGCGATAGCGGAGGTTGGAGAGGCGGGAAGTTTCCTCCAGCGCGTGTGCGAGTAGATCCTGCTGGCTGCGCTGCTCGCGGGTGTATTGGTAGCGGACCAGGGCATCGGAGACTTCCCGGAACGCGTTGTAGACGGCCTTCTGGTAGGCGATCAGCATTTCGCGCTGCTGGGTTTCGGTCAAACGCACGCCCACACGCACCTGACCCGCGTTGAAGATCGGCAGGAGGGCGGTGGGGGAAATGGTCCAAAAACGGGCCGGCCCGGTGAACAGATCGGAGAGAGCCCGGCTCTGGCCGCCGAGGAAGCCGGTGAGCGAGATTTGCGGGAAGTAGTAGGCCTTGGCGGCGCCGATCTGGGCGTTGGCGGCGATCAGCGTTTGTTCGGCGGCGCGGATATCGGGCCGGCGTTCGAGCAACGAGGAAGGCAGCCCCGCGGACAGCTCGGGCGGCAGCACGTTCTGGTCCATCGGCTTGCCGCGCGCGATATCGCCGGGAGGCCGGCCCAGCAGCAGGCTGAGCGCGTTCTCCGTCTGTCCGATGTCACGCTCCGTGCTGGCGATCTGGGCCGTAGCGATGAAGACAAGCTGCTCCGCCTGGTGAACGTCCAGCCCGGTGGCGGCGCCGTGATCGTGGCGCATGCGCACCAGGTCGAGATTGCGGGCGGCGAGGTCGCGCGTGGCGCGGGCGATTTCCAACTCCCCGTCGCGCTCGCGGAGAGTGAAGTAGTTGGTGGCCACATCGGCCACCAGCGACACGACCACGCCGCGGCGGGCCTCCTCAGTGGCCAGATACTGCGCGCGAGCCGATTCGGTAAGACGGCGCAGGCGGCCCCACAAGTCCAACTCCCAGGACAATGCCGCGCCAAGCTGCGAATAGGCGACATTCATGTTCGTGCCGGGCGGGATCTCCGGATTGGCGCCGATCAGCGAATTCCGGGTGGCGTCGAACTGGCCTGAGGCGTAGAGAAAAGGATAGCGGTTGGCGCCGGCGATGCGATACCGGTCGCGCTCTTCAACGACGCGTTCCGCCGCCAGGGCCAGGTCCAGGTTATGCTCCAGCACGGCCGTCATGAGGCGCTTGAGGGCATCGTCCTGGAAGAGGTCGGGCCACTTGGTATCGGCCAGCGAGGCTTCCGTGGGCGGCGCCGGCGCGCCGCGATATTGTCCGGGAACGGTCACCGAAGGCCGCCGGTAGTTGGGACCGAGCGTACACCCGGCCAGCAATAGCAGAGGCAGGAAATACCCGTAGCGATATCTCATTGGGGCTGCTCCTCCCGCGGTTTACCCCGCTTGACAATCCGCTGGATCACCACGAAGAGTACCGGCACGATGAAGATGGCCAGCAGGGTGGCGGCGTTCATGCCGCCGAACACCGCCGTGCCCAGCGAGCGGCGGGAAGCGCCCCCGGCGCCCTTGGCCATGAGCAGCGGGGTGACGCCGAGGATGAAGGCGAACGAAGTCATCAGAATGGGCCGCAGGCGGAGGCGGGCGGCTTCCATGGCGGCGTCCCGAATGGATTGCCCGTCTTCATAGCGCATGCGCGCGAACTCGACGATGAGGATGGCATTCTTGGCGGCCAGTCCGATGAGAGTGACGATGCCGATCTGGGTGTAAATATCGTATGGATAGGAGCGGAGCCAGACGGCGAAGAGCGCTCCAAACAAGCCCAGGGGCAGCGCCAGGAGAACGGCGAAGGGGATGGTCCAGCTCTCGTACAGCGCGGCCAGGAAAAGGAAGACGAGGACCGCGGCGAAGCCGAAGATCACGCTCTCATGGCCTTGCGCTTCCTTCTCCTGGTAGGTCGTGCCGGTCCACTCGTAGCCGTATCCTTCCGGCAGATTGGAAGCGGCAACATCTTCCATGACGCTGGACGCCTGGCCGCTGGAGTATCCAGGCGCGGGGCCGCCCAGCAACTGCACGGCGCGGTAGCGATTGTAGCGGTAGATGACGTCGGGTCCGGCGGTGGCCGAAACGGTGGAGAGGGTACTGAGCGGGACCATGTTGCCCTCGCCGGTGCGGACATAGAAGCGGTCGATATCGCGCGGCTGGCTGCGGAATTCGGGCTCGGCCTGGACCAGGACCTGCCAGGTGCGGCCGAAGATGTTGAAGTCGTTTACGTAAAGGCCGCCCAGGAAGGTCTGCAGCGTGTTGTACGCATCAGTGACGCTAATCCCCATGGTCTGGACTTTGTCCAGATCGACATCGATCTTGTACGCGGGGACGTTGGAACGGAAGGTGTTGACCACGTTGGCGAGCTCGCGGCGGCCGCGGGCCGCCTGCACCAGCGTATCGGCCGTCTGGGAGAGTTCCTGGACGCCCGTACCGGCGCGGTCCTCCAGCATAAACTGAAAGCCTCCGGTGGTGCTGAGGCCGAGGATGGGCGGCAGACCGAAGGCGAAAACCTGGGCTTCGGGCACATGGACGAATTGCGCCTGCATGCGGGCGAGGATGGCGTGGAGCGACAGGGATTCGTCCTGGCGATCGTCCCAGGGGGTCAGGCGGGTGATGACGGTAGCGACATTGGAGCTGGAGGTGCGGGTGGTGATGTCCAGCCCGCCGAGGACGAAGGTGCCGGCCACGCCGGGAATCTTGAGGATGATGTCCTCGACCTTGCGGCTGACCGCGTCGGCGCGCGGCATGGAGGCCGCATCGGGCAGACGAACGGAGACAAAGACGGTGCCCTGGTCCTCTTCGGGAAGGAAGCCGGCAGGCAGATGGCGGAACAGCGAGCCGGCGGCGAACCAGAAGCAGAACAGCCCGAGCAGCGCCAGAAGCGGCATGCGGATGAGCCCTCCCACGCCGGCGAGGTAGCGGTTCCGGGTCCAGTCAAAGCCGCGGTCGAAGCCGCGGAAGAAGCCGCTAAACACGCCGTGGCTCTGCATTTTCGGCCGCAGCAGAATGGCGCTCAGGGCGGGGCTGAGGGAAAGGGCGTTGAAGGCCGAGATCAGCACGGAAGCGGCGATCGTGAGGGCGAATTGCTTGTAGATCTGGCCGCTGATGCCGCCCAGAAAGGCTACCGGGATGAAGGCGGCGGCCAGGATACAGGCGATGGCGACCACGGGGGCGGATACCTCTTCCATGGCGCGGAGGGCGGCGTCGCGCGCGCCCAAGCCCTCGTCGATATGGCGCTGCGCGGCCTCGACGACCACGATGGCATCATCCACCACGATGCCGATGGCCAGCACCAGGCCGAACATGCTGGTCATGTTGATGGAGAACCCCAGCAGCGGGAACAGAGCGAACGTGCCCACAATGGCCACCGGAACGGTGAGCAGGGGGATGAGCGTGGCGCGCCAGTTCTGCAGGAAAAGGAAGACCACGACGATGACTAGTCCCGTGGCTTCAAACAAAGTCATCATGACTTCCTTAATGGCGGCGCGCACGAAGACGCTGGAATCGTAGGGAATGACGTAATCCATGCCGGCGGGGAAGTTCCGTTTCGCCTGCGCCACGAACTTGCGCACGCGGTCGGCGGTGGCCACGGCGTTGGCGCCCGGCGACAGATAGACGATGAGATTGCCGGAAGGAACGCCGCTGACGCGGCTGAACCCGCTGTAGCTGAGCGCCCCGAGTTGCACGTGGCCGATATCGCGAATGCGGAGCAAGCCGGTATCGGGGCGGGCGCGCAGGACGATATCTTCAAACTGGGATGGGTTGACGAGGCGTCCCGGCGCGGTCACCGTGTACTGAAAATCGGTGCCGGTGGGCGCGGGCGGCTGGCCCAGCGAACCGGCGGGGTTCTGCCGGTTCTGCGCCTGAATGGCGGCGCCGATATCGCTGGCGGTGATGCCCAGTTGGGCCATGCGGTCGGGATTGACCCAGACCCGCATGGAGTACACCGTGTTGGCTCCCAGGCGGCATTCGCCCACACCCTCCAGGCTGGCCACCTGGTTCAGCAGGTTGATCTGCGCGTAGTTGGTGAGGAATAGCGAGTCGTAACGGCTGTCCGGCGAGATCAGGCTGACGCTGGTCAGAAACGCGGTGGAAACCTTTTTGACCACGACCCCCTGGATCTGCACCTCGGGTGGAAGGCGCGGCAGGGCGATATTCACCCGGTTCTGCGTCTGCACCGTGGCTGTATCGGGGTTGGTGCCGAGGCGGAAGGTGACCTGAATGTTGAGCGAGCCATCGTTGCCGCTGCTGGAGAGAAAAAAGAGCATGCCGTCGAGCCCGATCAACTGCTCTTCGATGGGCTGCGACACGGTTTTTTCCAGGTCCAGCGAATTGCCGCCCAGATAGCTGGTGGTGATCTGCACGACGGGTGGAACCACTTCGGGATAGCTGGCCACCGGCAGGGAGGGGATGGCGACCGCTCCCAGGATGACGATGACGATGGCGATGACCATCGCGAAGACGGGATGCCCGATGAAGAATTTCGCCATGGTTCACTCCCCGGTTTTGCGCGGCGCGGCGCTCGGTTCGTCCGGCGCGCGATAGGGCTGAGGCTGGACCCGCATACCCGGCCGCACCTTCAACTGGCCTTCGACAATGACGCGGTCGCCCGGCTTGAGACCTTGCTCGACAATCCAGTTGGTGCCCACACGATCGCCGGTGGTGATGGCCCGCTGCTGCACCTTATTCTCGGCGTCCACGGTGTAGACGGCCTGCATGCTCTGCATCTGCTGCACGGCCTTTTGCGGCACCAGGATGGCATCCTTGCGGGTGGAAAACTGGACGCGAACGCGGCCGAACTGGCCCGGCAGAAGGCTGTGTTTCGGGTTGGGGAAACGGGCCTGCAACTCCAGCGTTCCGGTCTTGGGATCCACCTGGTTGAGCGCGTTCTCGATATGGCCGGTGGAGGGGAATTCGGATTTGTCGGCCAGGATGAGGGTGAGCGGGGCGTTCCCGGCGGGCACGCCCTGGCCGCGGTTGGCCCAGGAGAGGTATTCGCTTTCGTTCACCTTGAAGCGAACCCAGATGGGGTCGAGGGGGACGATGGTGGAGAGCGGTAGGGCGGAGTTGGGGGTGACCAGACCGCCAATGGGGAGCAACGAGTCGCCGATGCGGCCATCGATGGGAGCGCGGATGGTGCCGTATTGCAGATTGAGCTCGGCGGTGCGCACGGCGGCGCGCAGGGCTTCGACCCTGGCCTGCGCGGCGGCGATCTGGGTGCGGGTGGAGAGCGAGGTCTGATCGACATTGGCCTTCAGCGCGTTGACGTTCGCCTGGTTGGCGGTGAGAGCGGCCGCGGCCGCGTCCAGGTCCTGCTTGGAGGCGGCATCGGCCTGCACCAGCGGGGTAAGGCGTTCCACGTCCTGTTGCGCCTTCAGGAGACTGGCCTGGGCCGCGGCGAGGTTGGCCTGTGCCTGCAACAGCGAGACTTGTTTGCTGGCGAATTCCAGGTCGGCTTCGCTCTGGTGGAGGTTGCCGGCGGCCTGCTGCAAGGCGGCTTCGTAGGGGCGCAGATCGAGCACGAACAGCACCTGGCCGGCTTTGACATCCGAGCCCGGGCGGAAGAGCCATTGGTCCACATATCCTTCCACCCGCCCGCGGACCTCTACCATGTTCCGGGCGTAGGTCTGCGCGGCGAACTCGGAGAAGATGGCGACGTCGCGCAGGGTCACGTCCGTCACCAGCACGGGTGTGGGCGGCGGCGCGGTTGGGTCGCTCTTCTGGCCGGAAGCGGCACATCCGTTCCACAGGAAGGAGGAGGGTAAAACCAGCAGGACCAGAGCCAGCCTCAGGGGCGCGATCCCTATGATGTGGCTCTTCACCATCGTCCGGAGGCCGTCCGGGGTAGTTTGTAGCATAGTACTTTGATATCTCAAATTCAACCGGAACACCAGTGCGCTCAAGAGGCGATGGCCGTGACGGGCACCGCCGCCGGCCCGAGTAATTCCTCCAGCAGGCGCCCTTGCGGGTAGGCGTGACCGCGATACCGGCGGAATCCCTCGCCGTAGGGCAGACCGACGAGCGCGCCGCGCTGGCGCGTCCAGCGCTCCATTTCGTCCAGGTAGTCGTCCATGCCGTGATGCTGTTTCAGCCAGATTCGCTGGCTGGCATGTTCGGCCAGCATGGCGCGCTTGCGGGCGAAGGCCGGCGCCATATCGACGATGAAATCGGGCGTCACCACGCGGCGCTCGCGATCTCTGCCTTCGACCGAGTCCATGAAGTACAGATGCGGGATGCGGTCGAGCGGCGGCGCGGGCGCTGGGGCGCGCGTGTCGTAGTTGGGCGCCGGCGCCGCGAAGCAGGCGTCGCACACCAGGGAACTGGCGGCTTCGTGGTCGCAATGGTAATCCACCGGCGATGCCGCCAGCACCAGGTCCGGGCGCGCCTGGCGCAGCGCTTCCGTGACCCGGCGGCGGGACGAATCGTCGCGGAAAATCGCCAGGTCGCGCATCTCCAGACATAGATAGCGCGCGCCGATCAGCGCCGCCGCATGGGCCGCTTCCCGCCGGCGCACGGCGGCGATTTCCTCCGGGCCCAATTCCTTGGAGCCGCAGTCGCCCGGGGTGAAGGTGGCGATGGTGATGGCATGGCCGAGGCCCGCCAGCAGGGCCAGCGTGCCGCCGGCGAGGATCTCCGCATCGTCGGGATGCGCGTGGATCGCGAGGATATTTGCCATGTCGGATTTTTCCTTGGCGCGCCGTCAGATGCGGCGGATGAGGATGTGCTTGTACTCCGTATATCGCCCGGCGTCATGCGCCTGCAGTTCGATGGGCCCTTCTTCCAGGTTCTCTAGCGAAGCATACTCCATCACCGTCTCGCCATTGATGCGAACCAGGCACATGTTGTCTTTGACACGCAGTTGCAGCAGCCACCACTGCCCGGCTTCGATGCGCGGATAGAGGCCGCGATGGAAGGAATACAGCGACCCGGTGGGATAGTGCGCGCCTTCCACGTCGTGCAACTGGATCTCGTAGTGGCGGGCGCGCGTGCCCTGTCCGGCGGTGCGAAACAGAACACCCCCATTGTGATGCCAGGCGTGGCGGACGTACATCTGCAACTCGAAATCGCGGAACTTTTCCTGCGTGGCCAGGTGGCCGACGCCATCGCTGTGGAGCACGCCGCCGAGCGGCTCGAACAGCGGCTTGCCATCGGAGATGTGCCATTTGGCGAAGTCCGGCGGGGTCTCATAAAGCGGCGTCCAGGCGACCTTCGGCGGTAGCTCGCGAACGCGCAGGTTGCGGAAGCGGATCGGGTAGGAGAGCGATTCCAGCCCCAGATACCCGCTGCGCAAACGGTGGCGCAGTTCGGGCACGGATTCCACGTCGAGATCCTGGATGAGTTCGTCGTTGGTCCAGACGCGCAGGCGCGGCCAATCCATGAGGATCCGGAACGTGTTCCATTCGCCCTGGTTTTTGACGTTGACCTTGAGCGGCGGCACGATGGGAAAGACTGAGCCCATGGATTCCGGCGCGGGCGTGGCATCCACCTGGTAAAAGATGTGGATCATCATGCCGCACCACATGTTGCGCCCATGCTCGGGCGCGTGCAGATAGATGCCGGAATCGATCCATCCCTTGACGAAAAACTCGCCGCGGAAATCGAAGTTCTCGTATTGCCGGGCGGAACGCAGCCAAGCGGGGTAGCCCGCGCTCTCATGGACGACGATGGCGCCGTCTTTGACGTAGAAGGCCGCCTCCGGGCCGTCCTGCACGCTCCAGCCATCGAGCGACCGGCCATCGAAGAGGCTGGTAAGCCCGGTTTCGTCCGCGGACTGGGGTGCGGCCCACATGAGTGGCGCGGCGCCCGCGCCGGCGAGAAAAGTACGTCGATTCATGCCCATATCTCCTTGTCACCGATGTTAATATAATGCGCGCTGCGCGGCCGGAATGCCGGTAATGCCGAGCGGGTCGAGGAGTTGCCGCGCTCCCAGCTCCATCAGTCCGATTTCGGTGGGCATCTGAAACAGCAGGAAGCCCTGTTCCATATAGCGCCGCACCTGTTCGGGCGTGCCCGCGGGCCTGCCCAGGAATTTCCCGTGGCGGGCGGCCGCCTGCGCGATGCGCGCGATGGCGCTCTCCAGGGCCGGCTCGTTCTGTTTGCCGCGCAAGCCGAGGGAGAACGAAAGATCGCTGGTGCCGATGAAGAGGGCGTCCACTCCGGGGGTGGCGGCGATGGCATCGATCTCGTCGAGCGCCGATGCCTCTTCCACCACGCAGATGGTGAAGACCTCCCGATCGGCCGAGTCATAGTAGTTGCCTGGCACCGGCCATGTGCGGATGGCGGCGCCGGCTCCCGATCCGCGACGGCCGGCCGGTGGATAGCGGCAGGCGTCGGCGGCGCGCGCGGCCTTCTCCGCGGTGCCGGCGAACGGGAAGATCACGCCGCTCACGCCTTGGTCGAGCACGCGCTTGGCGGTCCACAACTCTACCACAGGCACGCGCGCGAACACCGCCGCGGGCCGCCCGCGGGTGGCCAGCACCATGAGGCGGAGCGTCTCCAAGGTGATGGGAGAGTGCTCCATCTCGATCCACAAAAAGTGAAAGCCCAGAGTGGCCGCGTGGGCCGCGGCTTCCACCGATGCGGTGGTAATGGTCACGCCGAACGCGGGTTGGCCCGCCTGGAGCCGCGTCCGCACAGGATTGCACCAAGTCTGCTGTTCGCTCATGTCTTCCGATTCTGGCGCATCCGGGCGGCGTACGCCAGCCCATGCGGGCCGTAGCGTAGGCGTTTCGCCTGCCATGCCGGTATTCATACCGGCATTTTTCGCGAGAACGTCGGCAAGGACGCCGACGTGGCAGCCTGGAAGGCTACTCTACGGTTAGAAATGGCGCAGCGCCGTCATCGGGTCCACGCGCGAGGCCCGTTGCGCGGGAACGTACCCGGCCAGCATAGCCACGGCCGACAGAAACAGCGCCACGCCGGCGAAGACCAGGGGATCCAGCGGGCTCACGCCGTAGAGCAGGCTGGCCAGCACCCGCGAGACACCGGCGCCGGCGGCCAGGCCAAGCGCGACACCGATCGCCACCGGGCGCATCGCCTGCGCCAGGACGAGCTGCGTGACATCGCGCCGCCCGGCGCCCATGGTCATGCGGATACCGATTTCCCTGGTCCGCTGGGTCACCGCATAGGCCATCACACCGTAGATTCCCATGGATGCCAGCAGCAATCCGGCCAGCCCGAGCGTGAGAGCCAGCATGGATAGAATTCGCGAAGGAAGTTGGAACAGCGCGAGGTTGTCTGCGAGCGCGCCGGGTTTCACCAGCACGTTGGCATCGAGCGCCTGCGTCTCCTCGCGAATGGCTTTGGCGATGGCCGCCACGCCGGCCTCTCCGCGGGCCAACAACGATAGGCTGAGATGCGTCCGCGGACCGACCGCAAAGTAGACGAAGAACGGGTCCACCGCGGCCAGACCGCTGGCGCGGATGTCCTTGGCGACGCCCACCACTTCGTGATAGAACTTATCGTCGCCCACCCGCAAGCGCTTGCCCACGGGATCTTCGCCGGGCCAGAACCTGCGCGCGGTGGACTCGCTGACGACGATGACGTGCTGGCCGGAGCTGCTCTCGTGCGGCTCGAAGGCGCGGCCGCGCAGCATCGGGATGCCGAGAAGCTGGAAGTAATTCGCCGAAACCGTGGCGTCGGTGATCTGGCGCCTGTCCTCTTTGCCCTCCAGGGTGACGACGGTGCCGCGGCGGCCGCCGCTCAACGGCACCGAGTCGACGAAGGCCACTTCCGCGATGCCCGGGCGAGCCGCCAACCGCTCCGCAAGCTGCCGGTGAAATGCCTCGGCCCGCGGTTCGTCGTAGCCTTCCAGGCTGAGATCGAAGCCGGCCGTGGCGATGCCGCGGGTTTCGAACCCGGGATCGATGGCTTGCGCCGCCTGCAATCCGCGCATCAGCAATTCGGCGGCGATCAACAACACCAGGCAGACCGCGATTTGCGCGGCGACGAGCGATCCACGGAGCCATCCGGCGGAGCGCCCGCCGGTGGCCGCACCGGAATCCTTCAGCGCGGTATTGAGATCGGGGTTCGAGGCCTGGAGCGCGGGAATCAATCCGAATCCAATCCCCGTGGCGAGAGCCAGCCCTAGCGAGTAGAGCACGATCCGCCCATCGGGATTCGGATTCAGAACCATGGATTGCCCTTCCTGCGGAAGCCGCGCCATCACCATGGGAATTGCGGTACGAAGCGTCGCCCACGCGGCCAGCAGGCCGAGAACACCGCCGGCGGCGGATAGCGACAGACTCTCGGTCAGCAACTGCCGGATCAGGCGCCCGCGCGACGCGCCCACGGCCAGGCGAACCGCGATCTCTTTCTGCCGTCCCACGGCGCGCGCCAACAGAAGATTGGCCAGATTGGCGCAGGCGATGACCAGCACCAGGCTCACCGCGGCCAGGATTACGGCGCCTACGCCCAGTACCGGACCACGCCCCTCGGGATTGTTCATGAGGGTCGCCGGGTCCACCAGGAGCGTGGTTCTTCGGCCGGGGTTCTGGCGGTCCGCCCGGGCGGCGATCACTGCCAGATCGGCACGCGCGGCTGCCAGGGAGACGCCGGGCTTCAACCGGCCGGTCACTTCGAGCCAGCTCAGGTTCGCATCGGCGACGAACTTTTGCCCTTGCATCCACTGCTCCTGCACGGAGAACGGCGCCCAGACGTCCGCCCCCTGGATGCTGGCGCCGGTGAATCCCTCCGGGGCAACCCCGACGATGGTGAAACTGCCGCGGTTGAGCACGATGGTCTTGCCGAGGATGCGCGGGTTGGCGGCGTAGTGGCCCTTCCAGAGCCGATGGCTGAGCACCACCACCGGAGCCGAGCCGGGCGCGCCGCATTCCTCCGGAAGGAATCCGCGCCCCAAGGCCAAGGAGGGGGCCAGCAGCGAAAAATAGTCGCAGGAGACCACGAAGCCCGTGAGCGTGCGCGCTCCCGGTCCGCCCAGCGTCAGATGCGCGGAGGCATGCGCCGCGAGGCCCGTAAGGACGTGGTTCTGGTCGCGGTAGGCGGCGTATTCGGGGTAAGAAAGGAAGGCCCTGGAACCGTGAACGTTGCGGCTGCGCAAGCCCTCCATGACCTGGTACACGGTGACCACTTGCGCGGCGTCGCGCACCGCCAGCGGCCGCAGCGCGATGGCGTTGAGCAGCGTGAAGATGGCGGAATTCACGCCGATGCCGAAGGCCAAAGCGAGCACGGCGGCCAGCGCAAAGCCCGGGGCTTTACGAAAGGTACGAAGGCTATAACGCAGGTCGAGCAGAAACACGCCCATGCGGAGCTCTCCTTGGGGTGAAGTACGGCGTTTCCGGCCGGGATGTTCCGGCAGATTTGCGCTGGCGGCGTACGCCAGCCCTAACCGAAACCCCATTCCCGCCGTCTGTACCATAATCGAAGTAACCATGGACGCCTTTGCGTGGATTGGACAATTCGCCCGCGACCTCCGCTTCGGCGCTCGCAGCCTGAGCCGGGAGCGCGCCTTCACCGCCATCGCCATCGGGTCGCTGGCTCTGGGCATCGGCGGCAGCACCGCCATGTACTCTGTGATCCACGCCGTCATCCTGGACCCGTTCCCCTATAAGGATCCCGACCGCCTGATGAGCGTCACCGTGCAGGGACAACGCGGCGGGAATTTCAGTCAGTACACCATCGACCAGTTCCTGGAAATCGCCCAGGGCAATTCGGTGTTCAGCGGGGTGATCGCCTCCACCTGGAGCGACGTCACCTGGACGGGCGCGGGCGAACCCCAGCGGCTACGCGGCAATCACTGCACCATGAACACGTTCGAGGTGATGGGTGTGCCGCCCCTCATCGGCCGCGCCACCAGCCCATCCGACGCGCAGGATGGCGCCGAGCCCGTCACCATCCTCGGCTACAAATTCTGGCAGCGCCAATTCGGCGGCGCCCCCGGCGTCCTGGGCCGTAAACTCCGCCTCAACGACAAGGTCCGCACGGTGATCGGCGTGATGCCCCAGCGCTTCATGTGGCGCGGTGCCGACGTGTACCTGCCCGATGTCTTTCACCGGGGACAGACTGCGGACGGCGAGCGCTGGGTTCACCTGCTCGGCCGGCTCAAGCCGGGCCTAACGCGGGAGCAGGCGTTGGCCGGCGTGCGAGCGACCCTGCAACCGGCCCTGGAGGATCTGGAGCGCACCTGGCCGCACGATTTTCCCAAGCCATGGCGCATCCGCCTGCAAACCTTCGGCGAGACGTTTCCCAGCGGGATTCAGGACGCCTTGTGGATCCTCTTCGGCGCCGTCGGTCTGCTGCTCGTGATCGCCTGCGTCAACGTGTCGAACCTGCTGCTGTCCAGAGGCGCCTACCGGCGGCGCGAAATCGCCATCCGTGCGGCCATGGGCGCGGGCAGTTTTCGCATCGTACGGCAACTGCTGGCGGAGAGCCTGCTGCTGGCTCTCGGCGGCGGCGCCGCGGGCGTGCTGCTGGCCTGGGCGGGCCTGCGCGGCATCATCGCGGTGGTGCCGCCGAACACCATCCCCGACGAAGCCCAGATCGCTCTAAATGCGCCCGTGCTCGGGTTCACGCTGCTGGTTTCGGTGGTCGTTTCCCTGCTGTTCGGCCTGGCGCCGGCTTTCAACCTGGCGGGCCGCGACCTCCTCACGCCCCTCAAAGAGGCGGGCCGCGGCGTATCCGGCGGCATCCGCCAGCGCCTGATGCGCGGCGCCCTGGTGGTGGCCGAGGTGGCGCTTTCCGTGGTGCTGCTGGTAGGCGCCAGCCTCATGATTCGCACCCTCCTCTCCATCCAGGGCGCCAATCTCGCTTTTCACCCGGACCGCGTCCTGACGCTGCGCATTCCCTTCTCTGAGGAGCGCTACCCGGACGCCAAGCGCCGCAACGCCTTCCTGCAGGACATCCTGGGGAGAATGCGCACGGCGCCCGGAGTGCTCGCCGTGGGCATCAACGCCGGGCTGCCTCCGGTCTACAACTGGCAGTTCCCGGTGGAAGCGGTGGGAAGTTCGCAGCAGGAGACCAGGCCGGTTCTGGTGCAACAGACCAACGCCGACTATCTGCGCGTCATGGGCGTCACGCTGTTGCAAGGCCGTTTCCTGAGCGATGTCGAGGTGCAGGCGAGTGCGCACAGCATCGTGGTCAACCAAGCGCTGGTGCGGCGCTACTTCTCCGGAGGCGAGGCCATCGGTCGCCTGATCCGGATCCCTTTGCTGCGCACGGCGCCGCTCAATCTGGCGGACGATTCCTTCCAGATTGTCGGCGTGGTCAACGACACGGTGAACAATGTGTCCACCAACGAGACCTGGCCGGAGTTGTACCTGCCGTACACGATCATCGGGCGCGCCGACCGCATCTTCGCGCTCGGCGCGGGCAGGGCGGAAGCGCTGGCGGCGGCCCTGAAAGCCCAGGTCTACGCGGTCGATCCCGGGCAGCCGCTGATGGATGTGAAGTCGATGGAAGCGGTGCTGGCCGAAAACGCCTATGCGCGCCCGCGCTTCAATCTGCTCCTGTTCGCCGTATTCGCGGTTCTGGGGTTGGTGCTAGCCCTGTTCGGGATCTACGGCGTCATTTCCCATACGGTTGCCCAGCAGACGCGGGAGATCGGGATTCGGATCGCGCTGGGCGCCAGCTTTCCCCAGGTGATCTCCATGGTGCTGGGCATCGGTGCCAGGCTGCTGGCTATCGGCGTGGCCGTGGGGCTGGCCGCCAGCCTCGCCTCCGTCAAACTTCTGGCGGGACTGGTGCGCAACGTCTCCATGTTCGACCCGTACTCGTTTGCGGCTGTGGCGGTGCTATTGTTCGCCGCGGGGATCTTCGCCAGCTTCTGGCCTGCCCGCCGCGCCGCGCGTGTGGATCCCATCGCCGCGCTCCGCGACCAGTAGGACAGGCCTCCCGGTCCAAGAGGTTGTCAAGGGTAGCCCCGCGGCGTAAAGTGGATTCAAATGACAACTCTGCGCCGAACCGCCGGGCCCTCGTTCGCCCTGGCACTAGCCGCCTCGCTCATGCCGGCTGCCGCCGCCGTGCATATCTGGGAGAAGCAGGAACTCACCTTGACCAGTGCCCATTCCTGGGCCAACGCGTACACCGAAGTGACGGTTTGGGTTGATCTTACGGGTCCAAACTTCAAGAAACGCATTTATGGATTCTGGGACGGCGGGCAGACCTTTCGAGTGCGCCTTTTAGCCACCGCTCCGGGAACCTGGACCTGGCGCAGCGGCTCCAATCCTCCTGACCAGGGTCTGGCGGGCAAGACCGGATCCTTCGTGGCAACCGATTGGACCGAGGCGGAGAAACTGCAGAACCCCTTGCGACGCGGGTTCTTACGCCCCACGCCCAATCATCACGCGCTGGAGCAGGCCGATGGCACGCCCTTCTTCGTCATCGGCGACACCTGGTACGCCACCGGCACCAATCGCTTCAGATGGTACGACGACGACCGCCAGCGCCCCATCGGACCGGAGGCAGGGTTTAAGGACTACGTCCGTTACCGCAAAGCGCAAGGCTACAATTGGGTCAACATCATTGCCGCCTTTCCCAACTGGATGACCGACGGGCAATCCTGGCACGTCGTCATGGACGATCCGGAACACACTACCGTCCGCTCGGCGTGGCTGGAATTCGGCACCGGCGATTCGCCCCGCACCGGCAGCGCCAAGAACATGGATAACGAAGGCGGCCGTCCGTTCGTCTTCCCCGGCAAAGTTCCCGGCTACGAAAACATGTTTCCCGACGTGGACCGGGTCAACCCGGATTACTTTCGCTACCTGGACCGCAAGATCGACTATCTGAACGAGCAGGGGTTTGTCCCATTGATTGAGGTGTCGCGCCGCGATGCCAGCCTCTTGTGGAAAAAGTACTACGGATGGCCCGATTCCTACGCGCGATTTATTCAGTACATCTGGTCCCGCTATCAGGCCAACAATACGGTCCTCAGCCCGATTCACCTGGACATCATCAGCGAGAGCGTGGGGCCGGAAGACTACCTGGCCGCCATCAAAGTGGTCCAGGAGAAGTTCGGATTGCCGCCCTTCGGCACCCTGCTCTCGTCCAACGCTAACCCATCCACGCTGGAGAATTGGGGTGAGGGTTCCTGGGTTACCCTGCAACAGACGGGAAACATGCGCGAGCACAACAATTACTGGTATTTGACCGAGATTTTCAACCAGGCGCATCCGCAGCCGGCTTTGGACGGCGAGCCCTATTATGCCGGATACCTGGATTTGCGCTCCCAGGGCAACGGACAAGGCTACCAGTTCGGGGCTCCGGGCGGGACCGAAAAAGACGACCAGTTCGTGCGCTCCTCCATGTACGGCAATTTTCTCTCCGGCGGCCTCGCCGGGCACGTCTATGGCGCCGAGGGCATCTGGGGCGCGGATATCGAAGCGGCCGCTCCCACCAAGATGTGGGACGCTTTCCAGTGGAACTCGGGCAAGCAGATGCAGCACCTGCGCACGTTTGCCTTCTCCATCGGCAAGCGCTACCAGGAATTGGTGCCGAGTACCGACCTCGTCTCGCCCAACAAGACCCACGATATCCGCGCCTACGAGGGCTGGGCGTACTGCGCGCGCACTCCCGACAAGAATATCTTCCTCGCGTACTTCGAAAAGGGCTGTCCCCGCAGCCAGGTCCGCGGCGCCAGACTGAACAGCACCTATCGGGCGGAGTGGTTCGATCCGCGAAATGCTGCCTGGCAGCCTGTGGGCGTCACCGGAACGCTCCGCTCCAGCGTAATCGGAATCATCATGCTGCCCGATTTTCCGGGCGATACGGATTGGGGCCTGCGCCTGACCTATTCCGCCCCGCCCCGGTAGCGTAGCCTTTCAGGCTGCCACGCCCCCATTCGTGGGGGCGTTCTTCTCCCTCACCCTATTCAAAAGCAGCGGTCCATCCGATAGTATGTCCATGAAACCCGTCCAGGTGTTCCATGTGATTCCATCCCTGCCCGCCGCGCTCGAAGGCCTCCGCCAGTTGGCCTACAACCTGCGCTGGGCCTGGGACCACGATACGATCGAGTTGTTCCGCCGCCTCGACAGCGACCTGTGGGAGTCCTCCGGGCACAATCCGGTCCTCATGCTGGGGTCGATTGACCAGGCGGAACTGGAGACTGCGGCCAGGGACGAAGCGTTCCTGGCGCATCTGGATCGGACGCTCAAGCGGCTCGATGCCTATCTCACCAGCCCCTCCACCTGGTTCCAGCGGATTCATGGCAACCCCGGCGGCATGCTGGTGGCCTATTTCTCGGCCGAGTTCGGCTTGACCGAGTGCCTGTCGGTGTTCGCCGGAGGTCTGGGCGTGCTGGCCGGAGATCACCTGAAAGGGGCCAGCGATCTCGGCGTGCCTTTGGTAGGCGTCGGATTGCTTTACCAGCAGGGATACTTCAAGCAGTACTTGAATCCAGCTGGCTGGCAGCAAGAAACTTATGAAGATAACGACTTTCGCAACCTCCCGCTGAGCCTTGAGCTGAAGCCGGACGGCCGTCCCTTGACCATTGACGTCGCCTACGACGGACGGGTCGTGACTGTCCAAATCTGGAGGGTTCGTGTCGGCCGGGTCAATCTCTTCCTGCTCGATACCAACCTAGCCGCCAATCGGCCGGAAGATCGGGAAATCACCGATCAGCTCTACGGCGGCGACCTGGAGATGCGCCTGAAACAGGAGATCCTGCTCGGTATCGGCGGGCATCGCGCGCTGGAGGCGCTCGGCCTCGCACCCACCGTCTATCACATGAACGAAGGCCACTCTGCGTTCCTCGCGGTGGAGTGGATCCGGAGGCTCATGGAGAAGCAGAAGCTCTCCTTCGCCGAGGCACGCGACGTAGCCTCGGCAGGACTGATCTTCACCACCCACACTCCCGTCCCCGCCGGCCACGATTACTTCCCCGCGGCCCTGCTGGACCGCTACCTCGGCGACTACATGCGCCGGCTCGGCTTGACTCCCGGCGAATTCCATGGGCTGGGCCGCCAGCACCCCGGGTGCGCCGATGAGGAGTTCTGCATGACCGTGCTGGCGCTGCGTACCGCGTCGGCCAGCAACGGCGTCAGCAAACTCCACGGCGAAGTCAGCCGCGGCATGTGGAAATCCGTTTGGCCCGGCGTGCCGGAGGATGAGATCCCCATCGGCCATGTCACCAACGGGGTGCATTTCCGCTCCTGGATTTCGTCAGAGATGAATCAGCTCTACGATCGGTATCTGGGCCCGAAATGGCGCGAGGAACACGCCGATGCCAACCTGTGGAAGCGCGTGGAAAACATCCCGGCGGAGGAACTCTGGCGGACCCACGAGCGCCGGCGGGAACGGCTGGTGGCCTTCGCCCGCCGCCGCCTGCGTCTCCAGTTGCAGCGTCGCGGCGCGCCCCAATCGGAAATCGACGCCGCCGATGAAGTGCTCGACCCCGACGCCCTCACGATCGGCTTTGCGCGCCGCTTTGCAACCTACAAGCGCGCCAACCTGCTGATGCGCGATGTCGGGCGTTTGCAGCAGATTCTCAACCAGCCGGGCAGGCCGGTGCAGATCCTCTTCGCCGGCAAGGCGCATCCTCGCGACGATGCCGGCAAGGCGCTCATCCAGGAGGTCGTCAAACTCGCCCAGCAGAAAGAGTTCCGCCGCCTGGTCTTCCTCGAAGACTACGATATGGCTGTGGCGCGCTACCTGGTCCAGGGCTCGGACATCTGGCTCAATACGCCGCTCCGGCCCCAGGAGGCCAGCGGCACCAGCGGCATGAAGGCGCTGCCCAACGGCGGACTGAATCTCAGCATTCCCGATGGCTGGTGGGACGAGGCGTGGCATGCCGCCACGGCGGAGAAACGCTTCATTGGCTGGGCCATCGGCAACGGCGAGACCTATGACGACCCCGACTATCAGGACCAGGTGGAGTCGGCGGCGCTCTACGCCCTGCTGGAGCAGGACATCGTCCCTGTATTCTACGAGCGCAGCGCCGATGGATTGCCCCGCCGCTGGATCGCCCAGATGAAAAGCTCCATTTCCACCTTGTGCCCGTCGTTCAACATGCAGCGCATGGTCAAAGAGTACGCCGCCGATTTCTACGTGATGGCCGACAAGAGGTACCAGCAGCTCACGGCGAATCATTCGGAACGGACCAGGGCGCTGGCGGCGTGGACCGCCCACATGCAGGCTCATTGGAAGGAAGTTCGCGTCGAATCGGTGGATTCTCTCAGCCACGCGGACCTGCCCGTGGGCAGCCATCTACAGGTGCGGGCACGCCTTCAACTCGGCGCACTGAGCCCGGAGCAGGTCGCCGTGGAACTCTATGCCGGCAGGCTCGATGCCGACGGCGAGCTCACCGGCGCTTACACCATCCCCATGCAAGTCGCCGGCGAGGGTCGCGGCGGGGTATGGACCTTCGAGGCCGCCACCGTGCCGTGTCCCAGAAGCGGCCTCCATGGCTATACCGTGCGCATCACGCCTTTCCATCCGGACGAGCCGAAAGCCTTCCTGCCGGGGTTGATCACCTGGGCGGATGCCGGTGTGAAGACGGCTGCCACATAGTCGCCGCCGATTCAGGGTGAATCGCTCCATTTGAAGACGAATGCGTGCGCTTGCCCCAAAAGAAGAAGGGCCCCAGATCGCGCGATGTGCGACCGTCTGGCGGTGTATGATGTCTCTAAGCACGGGAGGGCGATCCGTATTATGGCCGCGAGCGTAACCCCTGTAGTGGAAAAACTGGAGCCCATGTCGCGTGGGCGGACCGACTCGCGTAAGCGCAAGCCGAAACAGTTGGCAATCATCAACGAGCTGTGCACCGGATGCGCCGGGTCTCCCGTCTGCGTCGGCTACTGTCCGGTAGAGCAATGCATGTTCTGGGTGCCGGACGAAGAGCATCCGCCATTCGGCCGCGTGGAGGTCGACAAGTCTACCTGCATCGGATGCGCGAAGTGCACCGCCAAAGGTCCGGACGGCATGTTCCTGGACGGCTGCCCCTGGGACGCCATCGAGATGGTCAACGTCGAGGAGTGGGAGAAGAGCCACGCGGTGGAGCTTCCGGCTCTGCCGGACCGCCCGGTCAGCGAGTGGGGTTGGGTGCCATCCGCTTACGTATAGCCCGAGCCGTCTCAACGGCCTGCCGGTGGATCCGGTCGGATGCCCCGGCGGCTCCGGCGGCGTAGACATCCACCGCTTGCAGATCTTCCGCCTCCCCGATCAGGTAGAGGGCGCGTAGCGCTTCCCACACATCGTCCTGGTCTGGGCTGAGCGATGCCACCGCGTCGTTGGCTAAGATGCGCGCTCCGCTAGGGGCCTGCACGGCGGCCACATGACTGCGCACCGGGGAGATCAACTCCACGGTACGGCCCGACGCCGTTTGCACGCGGGCGATGACCGACCCCCGGCCTACGACCTGGTCCAATTGGACCCGCAGCGACACGATCCCCGCCTCCGGAGAGCGAATCGGCAACGGACGCAGTATGGCGGCCAACTCGCGCCGTCCCTGCGCGTCGCCGAAGCGTACCAGCGCCAGCGCCGCATTGCGGCGGACCAGCACCTCGGGATCGTCGAGCAGGTCGAGCAGCGCCCGGTGCAGAATGTCGGACTGGTTGTCCTGGCCCATGGTCCAGGCCGCCAGAGTGCGGATCTCCACCGACGGGCGATGCGCCGCCTGGACGATTCCGGGATACCACACCCGGGCGGAGGGGTCGGCTTTCGCCATCTGCTCCGCCAGGAAAGTAAGCGCGTGCTGGATCTCGCGGGGATGCTGCTCGTCGGCCAGGTACTGCCCCACTTCCGCCTGGCTCAGCCTGCGCCCAAACCAGGTCTGGTGCCAGGTGAGATACGGCACGATCACGCACGCTACCGCGATGGCCACCAGAATCAGCCGCGGACGTAGCTCATGCGCCCGTTCCGGGTTCATTCTTCACGCCTTTCCGCGGTCTCAGAGCGGCCAGCTTTTTCCACGTCCGCGAGGGGACGGCAAGGGGGATAAAAATGGCAATGAACAGGAGACAGACGAGCAGCAGGAACAGCGCGTCGAGCCCCTGTTTGCCGATCTGTCCGGTAAACAGGACCCAGGCGACGGTCGCCATACTGCCCAGGGCAATCAACCCACAGACAGTTTGTAATACCAATGCCTGCCACATAATATTCTCCGTGCGCGGGACGGCGCCGCTACTCATCGCGGTCACGGTCCCGATTGCCGCGATACGCCGTCAGCATGACGCCGCAGAACAGACACATCGCCGGCACGAACAAGATCACCACGGCCAGATTCAGCGACTTGGCGGACGCGCCATTGGCCGCGGCAGCCGTCCGGCACATCGAGCATTGCGCGAAAGCCACCGTGCCCGCCAGAACACCACCGATTGCGAGTTTCATGGCTATTTTACCGCCAGTTCCAGGGCGCGCACGCCGTCGGGAAAGAAGACGCCGAGCAGCCCGATGACGATTACGGCCGGAATCAGCGACCACACCAGGGTGGCCCTTTCAAAACGCAGATGCATGAAATAGGCGACGATGAGCGCCGCCTTGACGAGCGAGAGCACCATCAGGATACTCAACATCCCGCGCGTCGAGAAGACTTGCGCGTATGCCAGCCAGACCTCGATCGCGGTTAACCCCAGCAGCACGGTCCAGACCACAAAATACAGATGGTTCCCGCCCTCATGGGCGTTGGTCGTTTGGTTTGTCATAGGCGTCTCCGTTCTTACTTATCCTTTCACCGACAGCAGGTAGACGAGGGGGAAAATGAACATCCACACCAGGTCCACGAAATGCCAGTACAGCCCGCTCACCTCGACGTCGTCGGCTTTCGAGCGGCCCCCCCTGAAGTTGGAGGCGACGAAACTCAGATAGACGACGCCGGAGAGCACGTGAGTCATGTGGAGGCCGGTCAGCGAAAAGAAGGTAGCGCCGAACAACGGCGAGCCCCACGGGTTGGAAGAGAGCTTCATGCCCTCGTGGATCAGGCCCCTCCATTCGTTCATGTGCAGGACGACGAAGGCCAGGCCCAACAGGATTGTCAGGAGAAGGTAGCGGGTCGTCTTCTTGCGGTCGCCCCGCTTCGCCGCGCCCACCGCCATCACCATGGTCAGGCTGGAGGAAAGCAGCACCAGCGTCATCACCGTGGCGGTTACCACGGAGGGCCAGAAATGGAAGGGCGTCGGCCAAACCTTGGCGGCCACGCGCACGTAGCTGTAGCCCACCAGTAAGGCGGAAAAGGTGAGCGAATCCGAGAGGATGAACAGCCACATCCCCAGTTTCTTATGTGAAATGGCGTAGGGATGGACGCCTCCGCTCCAGTCGGCGGCCGCCAACGGGATGGCGTTTGCTCTATCGGCCATGTGTAAGCCTCCTCGCGATCAATTCATTCCAAACAGCAGGTACAACAAATAGAGCCAGAGTGCGCCCATGAAATGCCAGTACAGCGAAGCTACTTCCAGCCAGCGCGTGCGCCGCGCCTCGGCGACGGCCGTTATCCCGCCGAGGGCGAAAAGGCCCCCGAGAATGTGGAGACCGTGCGCGGCGGTCAACACGTAGAAGAACGCGGCGTGCGGATTGTTCGAGAGATAGACGCCCTGGGCCTGAAGCTGGCGCCAGGCGGCCACCTGGCCGGCGACGAAAAGCACGCCCATCCCCTGGGCAAGAGCCAGCCAGAGGCGCTCTTCCCGGTGGCGCCGGTAGACCTCCAGCGAGAGGCTGCTGATGACGAGCGCCAGCGTGTTGGCCACCAGGATCCGGGGCATCCGCATGGCATGCCAGTCCGGGTCGAGAGCATGGCGGACCACATAAGCGCTGGTGAACGCCGTAAACAACATGCCGATGCCGGCCAGGGCCAGTTTCATCCCCAGCAGGGACGTGCGCAGCCGCGCGCTGGAATCGGCGCTCCCTGGCCCTGCCGGAAGTTCGAGGGTCGATACGCTCACGGACGCTCCGCCGCCGCCGGATCGGTCTGTATGATGTAGTCCTTGGCCGAGCCCGGCACGCTGTATTCATAGGGGCCGTGATGGACCACCGGTTCGACCGGGCCGAAATTATCGAACGGCGGCGGCGAGGGGGTGCTCCATTCCAGCGAAGTGGACTCCCACGGATTCGGTCCCGCCGGCTTGCCTTTCTTCAGACTCCAGAAGAAGTTGAAGAAGAAAATCACTTGTGCCGTGACGGTGATGAACGCCGCGATGGAGATGAATATATGCAGCGGTTGGAGGTGCAGCAGGTATTTGAACTCGGTCAGTTGCGCGTAGCGCCTGGGATGGCCCTCTATGCCCAGGAAGTGCATCGGCATGAAGATGGAGTACACGCCGGCTAGGGTGAACCAGAAGTGCACCTTCCCCCAGCCTTCGTGCATGAGACGGCCGAACATCTTGGGGAACCAGTAGTACATCCCGGCGAAGATGCCGAAAATGGCGGCCACACCCATGATGATGTGGAAGTGAGCCACCACGAAGTAGGTATCGTGCAGGAAGATATCCAGGGCCGGCTGCGCCAGCAGCATGCCGGTGACGCCCCCGGTGACGAACAGCGAGACGAAGCCCAGCGAGAAGAGCATGGCGCAGGTAAACCGGATCTGGCCTTTCCAAAGAGTCGCCAGCCAGTTGAAGGTTTTAATGGCGGAGGGAACGCCCACGGCCATCGTGGTAATCGAGAACGCCATGCTGGTGTAAGGGCTCATGCCGCTCATGAACATGTGATGGCCCCACACCACGTAGCTGATGAACCCGATGGTGAAGATGGCGCCCACCATGGCCTTGTAGGCAAAGACAGGCTTGCGGGCGAACGTCGACAGGATGTGCGACGTGACACCCATGCCGGGCAGGATGGCGATATACACCTCGGGATGGCCGAAGAACCAGAAAAGGTGCTGCCACAGCAGCGGCGATCCGCCGCTGTTGGTAAGGTGCCGGTCGCTGATCACCAGTCCGGCGGGAATGAAGAAGCTGGTGCCGCCCACGCGGTCGAGCAGCAGGAGCACGCCGCCGGCCAACAGCACCGGAAACGCCAGCAGGGCCAGGATGGCGGTGGTGAACCACGCCCAGGAAGTCAGCGGCATGCGCATCAGCGACATGCCGCGCGCCCGCAGATTGAGCACCGTGGTGAGGAAGTTGAGAGCGGTCAATAGCGACCCCGCGCAGAAGATCGCGATGCTGATGATCCAGAGGGTCTGCCCGGCCCCCAATCCGGGCCCGCCGATCACGCCCACGGCGCTCAACGGCGTATAGGCGGTCCAGCCCGCGATGGGCGCGCCGCCGACGGCAAACAGCGCCAGCAACATGACCACGAACGAGACGAAGGTCACCCAGAACGACATCATGTTCATGAACGGGAACGCCATGTCGCGCGCTCCCACCTGGATGGGCAGGAAGTAGTTGCCGAAGCCGGAGAGCGGCGCCGTGGTGAGCACGAAGAACACCATGATGGTGCCGTGCATGGTGAGCATGGCGAGGTAGAACTCCGGCGTCATCGGTCCGCCGGCGAAGCCCTCCGGGAAGATGTGCGCCAGCATGGGCCACTTCTCCGTGGGCCAGGCCAGGCGCAGGCGCATCAGCAGGGAGAGAATCATGCCGACCGTCACCGCCACCATCGCCAGCGACAGGTACTGTATGCCGATCACCTTGTGATCCATGCTGAAGACGTACTTCCGGATGAAGCCCGTGGGAGCTTCGTGGTGCGCCGCTACGTGTACTTCCATTGCTGTCTCCTCTCCGGCACGCTGTTCCTTTACATGGCCGCCCTGGTTTTCAGCCACTGCTCGAAATCGGCCTGGGTCATCACCAGGAACCGGCCTCGCATCTTGTAGTGCTGCATGCCGCACAACTCGGCGCAGGCGATTTCGTACTCGCCGGTCTTGGTGGCGGTGAACGATACCCCGATGCTGAGGCCGGGCACCGCATCCTGCTTGACGCGCAACTGCGGCACGAAGAAGGAGTGCGTCACATCTTTGCTGCGCAGCATGAGGCGGATGGGCCGGTTGACGGGTATGGCCATCAGGTTTTGGGTGACCACGTCGTCTTTCCCGGCGGGGTCCTTGGGGTCCAGCCCGATGTAGTTGCCCGCGGCGTCGTCGATCAGCGCCGGATTCGTGCGGCCCAGGACGCCGTCCGCGCCCGGATAGCGGATATTCCAGGCGAACTGCTGCGCGGTGAGTTCCACCATCACCGCGTCTTTAGGCACCGGGGTCTGGAAATACTGCGCCCAAATGCGGTTCCCGGAAATTCCCAGGCTCAGGAAAATTACCAGAGTGATCGCCGTCCAGGTAAACTCCAGCTTGGGATTCTCGTGCCAGTTGCTGGCCTTCCCGCCCTGCCCGCGGAACTTCCAGATGAAGTACCCAAGACCGATCTGAGCCAGGAAGAACACGGTTCCGGCGATGATCAGCGTCATCACCATGTGGTCGTCGATGGCCGCGCCATGCACGGAGATCAGCTCGGGCAGCCACCACACCTTCGCCAAAAAGATGCCGACCGTCACGATGCCGACCGCGGCGAAGAACAATCCTAAAAGCAGCGCCATAATCCCCTCCCTGTCACTTCCCTAACGCCATCAACCCGAGCAGGCCGGGCAGATACAACACACTCCCGAGCAGCAGCCGCTGCGCCTGCCGCCGCGACTGCTCCGCCGCCGTGCGCACGGCGAGATACAGCAGCCCCGCCCCCAGCAGCAGCGCGCCTCCGATGTAGACCGGCCCCGCCATACCGAGCAGCGCCGGCGCCAGGCTGACGGGCAGCATCAGGACCGCAAAGCCGATGGTCTGCCGCCCCAGCATCGTCCCTGCCGGTTCCACGGTGGACCAAAGCCGGATCCCCGCCCGCGCGTAATCGTCGCGGTAAAGCAGCGCAATCGAGTGGAAGTGCGGGAATTGCCACACGAACAGGATCGCGAAGAGCGACCAGGCCTGCGGGCTTAATTGGCCGGTGGCAGCCACCCACCCCAGCAGCGGAGGCGCGGCGCCGGGGAACGCGCCGAGCAAAGTGCAATGCGGGGAACGGGTCTTGAGCGGCGTGTACACGAACAGGTACGCCACCAGCGTGACGGCGCCGATGGCCGCGCTCAACAGGTTGACCATCGCCGCCAGCGCGACAATGCCCGCCGCGGAAGCCGTCCAGCCGAACCCGAGCGCCTCCCGCGGCGTCAGCCGCCCCGACGGCAGGGGCCGGTTTTCGGTACGCCGCATCCTGGCGTCCAACTCGCGCTCGAAGCATTGGTTGAGCGCGAACATGCCGGCCGCCAACCAGGCGACGCCGAGAATGGTGCCCCACGCGCGGAGCGGCGTGGCGGCACCCGCCGAACCCATCCAGAACCCGGCCAAAGCTACCGCCACCACGAGCGCGGCAACACGCGGTTTGGTGAGTTCCCAGCAGGCTGTCAGCTTCTGAATAACGTCGATCCCAGCCAGCTCGACGTTTTGCGGGGCGCTGGCAATCCACATGGCCGGGCTATTTCCCCCCGCAAGAGTGTAAGATCAGGGCCGGCAGCAATTCCAACGAGCTGGGCAGGTACGCCTGCTCCGGCTTGTAGGTGAAATCCGCCGTGGCCGCGCCCTTGGCCGCGATCGTGACCTTCATCGTCTGCGCGCCATACAACTCGTGGACGGCTTCGATTTCGTACGTGCCGGGAGGCAGGCCTTTTAACTCGAACGTCCCGTCGTCGCCCGTGACGGCGAAGAAG